>CALGUT010000457.1 GCA_937920335.1 uncultured Opitutales bacterium | reverse complement strand
TAGAAGCAGTGTTTCTGGCCTCGGATAAGCCTGAAACCTGGACACAAAAAAACCCCTGCCGTTTCCAGCAGGGGTTTTGAAATAAGCTTCTGTTTAAATTAGAAACTGAAGGTATTAGAGAGGAAGTATTGCTGTTCAACCGGAACCCGGATGATAGCGACAGATCCATCTGGATTGATCGTAACCGGGATGTCATCCGATCCATTGCTGCGGTATAGGTTCCGCGCATTGAGCTGGATAGTCCAGTCGATCTTGTCAGTTAGTTTCTTGCGGTAACGAACGAACAAATCTCCGTCAATAGAGTCGGGTCCGAAGAACGCATTCTCAATATCTGGAAGAACGGTTACACCGTCATCCGCGAGCTTGTTTGGATAACCAGCAGAGATCGCATCCTGGTAACGTAAGCTACCACCCACTTGCAGGCCACGTAGATTTCCTTCAAGGAAGTCATAACGAAGCGTCATGTTTGCGCGGTATTTCCGTTGCTCAGGATTCTGAGTTCCGTCCAAACCTTGTTGAATACGCAGTTGCCGTAACACATTGTTTTCGTAACGAACACCGATCTGATCAGACTCAACCTGGAACGGAGAAGCCCGCAGATTCCACAATGCCCATCCATCCGGGGAAGAAGGCAGTGCTTTTTGCAGTGCTTCAGCCTGGCGGAAGGCCAGTTCGATAGCTACGGGACCTGTATTGGAGGTTACGGTTTGCTGCTCAGCGAAGTTGAAAGAGATACTGAGGTTGTCGGTAAGACGACCTACGATATCGATTTCAGTTCCAGTCGCTACGAAGTCCTGAGTGGAGTTCAGTCCACGGATAGGATCGCTTCCGTCTACACGTTCTCCACTTTCGAGGAATTCGACGCGGTGATTCTTTACAGCCTGCAATTCTGGCAAAACGGCACCAATGATGGCGTTGTAATACTCGTCGTAGGTCATGAAACCAGCAACGTCCGCATCGGTTCCGCTAATACGTTGGCGATTATCAGGAACCGTATTTGGGAAAAGAGTCGCATCAGTATCTGGATCGGGTGCAACACCAAAGCCATTGAAACCATCTGGATACAAGTTAAGGCCAGAGTTTTCAGCGGAAGTGATCCGATCGAGGTAGAAGTCGATACGACCCGAGATATTGCCGAGTGCTCCACCCAAGTTGGTGCGGTTATTGGCACTGGAGGTTTCGAATTTGTTGAAACGGATCGCCAGGCGAGACTCAAAGAGCTCCAAGGTAAATCCATATTCTTCAGTGATTCCAAACGGACTGGCCAACGGTTGATTCAGGACGTTATTGGAAATACCAGCAGGGACAAAGCTTTCAGCCTCATAATAGTGACCAGACAGGTTGGCTCCAAATGGAAGTTCAAAGAATATTTCCGGGAACTTAGCCACTACACTCCAGGTGGTGGTATCGTCTTTAGCAATGGTCGCAGGCTCAGGCTCGAGCTCAAGCAGGCGAAGGTTGAATGAACCGTCTATTTCCTGAATGCCGGGGGCATCAACTCTTAAAGGAATGACTCCGGGGGCATCTGGATCACCATAATTCGTGTTTTCCTGAATGCGCTGGAAAACGGTTTGTTCATCCGTCCGTTGAGCATACATACCGACGATGTGGCCATCGAAGAAACGACTTTGTAGACTGTAGGCAGTAGACTCCAGCTGAGTGAGCTGGGTGTTTCCGCCTGCTACGTTTTCGATAACTCTCCAAGTGTCCTGGACGTCAGAGTCGATGTTGCCGGCGTTGTTGAAGTACCAGACGCCGAATTCGTCCCCGATTTGAGGGAACTGCTCTTTCGTAATGTTGATTGGTCCGTCAATGCGAACTTGATCTGCACTGGACAACCCACGGACGTCATCACCGATATAAATCTGGCTTCTTACTTGTCTGCGGAAGTTATCGCTAAGACCATTAGAGACGGCTGCACTTCCCGGCCAGGTGCCGTTGTCTGACCACCAGGCTCCACGGTAACTTTTCTCCCAGAAAAAGTTATCACGGTCTTCGTAGAGACCGGTGAATGTGTGATCGCCAAGGATCTTTCCAAGCTTTCCATCAAAGAAATCATTGAAATTAAGATTTCCAAATACGGTAGCGCGGAAGGTCTCCTGTTCGTTGATGCGTTCGCTATCGTTCGTTCCCAAGTAGGCAACCACGGGACGCCCGAGGTTTTCATTGGGGTGACGATCTGCGATTCCATCGTAGTTGGAGTCACCGGTAGGCTGGTTTTGAGTGATATCGATGTTGATGGTCTTGTCTCCGCCAGCATCGAACGGAGTGCGTGTGAAACGCTCTTCGTTCTGCTCATCGTAGGCGAGCTCGAGGCCGATTCTGCCGTCCAGGAAGTCCTGTTCCAGGACGAAGGTCTTAATGTCGAAGTCACGGATAACCTCACTGGTGATTCCAGGGAAGTTCAGGTTGTGGTAGTCGAATACATCTCTGTTATTGAGAGAAGGCTGCTGAAATCCGGATCCACCTGTGGGCGTGTTACTCCAGCGCACATCCTGTGTCGCAAAACCATTGGGACGGAAGCGGCCCATGATACCTTGAAATCCAGCCAACGCAGGATCACTGTAACCAGGAACACCCTCGTTATAGGAATTGTAGTTGATCGCTGGGTAGAGGAAGTAAGGAACCCGAGCTGATGCGCTGTTGATCCCACCTTGTGTGGGGTCGTCACCGAGTGGATTGCCTCGTTTGAAACGGTCCATCGTGGTTCTGGGAACAAATTGACCCTCAACCGCTGCGAATTCTTCAATCGTTCCGGTATAGTCAGGTGGAAGTTGTCCAAATCCGCCGTTGATAGCTGCGATCACCTGTTGTTGGGTGAGTGCCTGGTCGGAAATGTCAGAAAAATCTACACCTGGAACTGAGAGGATGCGGTTAACATCTTCTTGGTCTCCAAGTCCGTTCCACCAACCTGAAAATCCATCGGTAGGGGGAATGACGTCTGGAGCATTCCGGTCGATTTCACCATGCTCGAAGCTACCACGGAAACGGGTTTTTCCCAACCAATCGACTCCTTCGTTTTCAAGAAGCACGGAGTCCCACGCGACGAAGAAACGATCGTCGCTCTCATAAGCGGGTTCTTGCTTCCATTTTACGTTTTCGTTCAATACGGCCACGCGGATTGCGAGGCGATCCTCAACGAGGGTCTTGTTGACGTTCAAGCTTTCACGGTGACCGCCACGGTGATCGACACGGATACGGAGTTCTCCGGTATCGGTTCCGATTTGTGCTTTGGCGGTGCTGTTATTGATAACGCCTCCGGGAGAGCCGAGACCGAACAGGATCGAGTTGGGACCTCTGTTAACCGTTACACGAGTGGTGTTGTAAGAATCGAAGGGGATATCCGTCTGGAAATAATCCCGAGTCGTAATCGCGCTAACGAGACCCCGAATCCGTTGTCCACGTTGGGGATTCTCGCGAGTCTCAGCTGTGCTGGTGCCTCCGTTTGAGTTGGCGAAGTTACCAAGACTTCCGCCAACCTCAACGTTTCCAACGAAACCGAGTAGTGATTCACCATCGGTCGCTCCGGTATCTTCGAGGAACTCCTGAGTGACGATCGCTAGGGAAGCACCGATTTCTCGAACACTTGAGCGAATCCGGGAACCCGCGAGTGTAGTTTGGGCCATATAGCCGTCATCTTCACTGGCTTCGACCGAGAACTGGCTCAGTTCGAATACATCCTCTTCGTCTTCATCTTGCGCCTGAGCGGCGAGCGGCAAAGCCACTGATAACAAGCCAAGCATCCATAGCCTGGACCATAGTAGTAGTTTATTCATATAGTTTGTGGTTAGTAGAAAAAATACTCTACGGGAGTGCATGAAGCATCCCGGGACACGAGTAGCGAAACCCTTTTTATAGTAAGGGCTAGGCCTCTTTATGCAGCTAATCGGCTATCGGACTCTATAAGACCGAATGGCTGGTTGATGTAGTAGTAGTTTGGGAGCGCTTTTGGCTCCTCATAGATTAAGGTTTTCTAAAGACGAATTTTAGAGTTACGGTCTCCAAATTAAGAATGGTTGCGAATATTTTGTTAAACCAATCAATTGTCAAAGGGTAATTTTCACCGATCCAGGCTGCGGATAAGGCTTGGATTTAAGTAAATACGGCTTGGGTTTGGAGAATGCGGATGCCGATCAGCTTTGGCAGCGTATTCCTACGAATTGAAACTCGATTGGGCGGTAGTGGTGGTGGATCCTCCAGAAACGTTTGTGCCTCTATTGTCTTTGGCAACAGGTTAAAACTCGTCGTTCAGATAGGTCCTGGAGCCTGTTTTCCAGTAATGTTGGAGTTTCAACATCCAGCGTTCGTAGCCGACAATTCCGTCCGTCCGAGTGGCCCAGGCGTGCCATTCGCGCGCCATGGGAATCACCAGGTCGAAATAATGGTCTGAAGCGATGTTATTCTGCTCAAGTGGATCTTTATCGATATCGTAGAGCTCCCAATCGTGGTGAGTCCCGCCATCGGTAGAGGTGAAGTTTTTGGAAACCAGCTTGTATTGATCCTTGAAGATGGCGCGGTTGGCCTCGTGTTCGAAGGCAATCACGCGGTCAGCAAGCTCACCGCCGCTCAGTGCTGGCATGAGGGTGGTTCCCTCCATGGGCAAGATATGGTTGCCATTTCGCTTGGTGGGATAGGTGGACCCTGTCACATCTACGATTGTGGCCATGACGTCGATCACGTGGCTTCGTTGGGTTTCGTACTCGCCCTTGCGCTTTAAACCGTCTGGCCAGTGAACGACCATGGGGGTGTTAATGCCACCTTCGTGGTTGAAGTGTTTATAGAGCTTAAAAGGCGTATTGCTGACGGCTGCCCAGTGCGCGCCGGTGTGATGGCGAGTACCCGCTTGCCCCATGTATTCGAGCGCAGCTCCTGAAAAGGGTCCGTCGCTGCCGAAAGGTCCGCCCTCGTAGTTGGCGCCGTTGTCGGAGAGGAAGAAGATAAAGGTATTGTCCAGCTCGCCCATGGAATCCAGTTGATCCAGTACTTTTCCAATTCCCTGATCCATCTGGTCCATCATAGCAGCGAAAATAGCCATGCGACGGGCCTGATCATGTTGTTGTTCGGGAGTGAGGCTATCCCAGGTTTCAAGCGGTGCGGGGTCCGCGAATTCGTCGTGCCAGGGGGGTGCGTCCGACGTGGGTGGAAGGGTATCGATGTCCGAAAACAGACCCAGACGTTTCATTTTTTCCCAGCGACGCTGTCTGACAATATCCCAGCCAGCTTCGTAAGTGGGAATGTATTTTTCAATAAGGTCTTGGGGTGCGTGCAAGGGGAAATGGGGAGCCTGATAGGCGAGATAGAGGAAAAAAGGATCTTCAGCGTCGTTGGTTTCATGGTGTTCGAGGAACTTGACTGCGTAGTCCGTCGTTGCGTCGGTGGCGTGGAATTCCTCAATGGAATAATCGATGGGCTCTACGTCTGGCGACTCGAGGATATAGATCTCTGGATCCCAGAAACTACCGCAGCAACCTTCATAAGCATAGGAGTGATCGTAACCTCGTGCCGGGGGTAGCTTGTCGGGAGTATTTCCCAGGTGCCATTTGCCGGACATGTAGGTCTTGTAGCCGTGGTCATCGAGTAGTTCGGAAATGAACACATTGTTTCCGGGCTCGACAGGCTCGAGCTCGTAGCAACCGACTTGGTGGCTATAGAGACCGGTCGATATACTTGCCCGGGTGGGTCCGCAACGGGCGCAATTGTAGAAATTGGTAAAGGTAAGGCCGTTGTTCGCGAGGCGATCCAGATTGGGAGTCTCAATTTCACTTCCCTGGAAACCCGGGTCCGAAAACCCCATATCGTCTGACATAATAATCAGGATGTTGGGGCGCTCGTCGGCAGCTAGGCTGAGAACGCTGAGTAGGAGGATTATGAAGGCGGAGTAAGATCTTAATAGAATGGTTCTCATATTGGAAATTAGGTTATACTTGGACGAATCGTTTTTCTTTGTAGGAAGTGTTTCCGTAGTGACAGCTGGCGGCAGCCTGGACGCCTGCTTCGATGGTATCGAGTGGATCTCGATCGTCGCGGATGGCTTGGAGCCAGTCACCCAGGTGTAAGGTCTCTCCATTGTAGTCGCTAAAGAAGTCGGCTCCTCTGGCGCCTTTACTGGCGATATTGGATTCCGATACAGGTTTCACCGGTTCCGTCCCGGCTCCTTGTGGAATAACTTCGTAGCGTCCGCGGTCAAAGTAGATCGTCGCTTCCGTACCCATGATAACAGTACAGGCTTTCATAAAATTGTTACTCCACGAGCTCACATAGTCCATCTGCAGGTCGAGTTCAGGAAAGTCCATTGTGCAGTTGGTTATATCGGGGGTTTCCAGACTCCCTTTGCGATGGTACTTTCCGCCTGTCATTACGACCTGGCTCGGGAGGGGAAGTTCGAGGAGCCAGTTGGTAGCATCCAGCCAATGGACCATGAGATCACCGAGCGGACCGTTTCCAAAATCCCAGATCCAGCGCCAACTACGCATTCTCAAAGCATTGAAGGGTTGATCTGGGGCATTACCGAGGAAGCGTTTCCAGTCGACCTGATCTTCGGTGATCCGGTATTTAGGATCTCCGGAGTAGGCACCGATATTTCGGCACCACTGCATGTGGACACGCGTTATTTTTCCGATATCGATAGCTCCTGAATCCAGCCGCTTTTTTAATACCGTAAGGTGAGGCATTGATCGTTGTTGGGCACCGACCTGGACTTTCTTACCAGATCGGCGAACCGCCTGAATGAGTTGTTCACCTTCTTCCAGTTTGTGAGTCACTGGTTTCTCGACATAGACATGTTTTCCTGCCTCGACCGCGTCGATGGTGATCGGAGCGTGCCAGTGGTCGGGGGTGGCTATGATGACCGCGTCGATGTCTTTGCGGGCCATCAATTCTTCATGGCGGGTTGTTTTAAACACGTCTCGATCGCGGCCGCCGACTACCACATGAGCGGAATTAAGAAAATCGTCATACACGTCGCAAACGGCTGTGATCTTGGTTCCCGGTAGGTTTGCCAACCCGGGGACAAGTGCTCGTCGCATACGACCGCCGCAACCAATGAGTCCAATATTCATAGTCTCGTTCTTGGCGAAACCTTGGGCGGTAGCTTGATAGCCGCCTAGCGCCAGTGTGCTAGCGCTGATACCGAGGGTTTTTAAAGCGTCCCTGCGAGTCATGATCTGAGACTCTGGGGTAGAGGAATTACTTCTTAGGGGCATGCCGGTAAATTAGGCATGTCCTGTCTGTGTGATCAAGCGTTTGGTGATGGGCTACTAAAGTTTATTTTAAACTGCTTAGGTATTCCACCACGTCGCGGAGTTCGCGTTTGGTCAATAAATAGCCCATCGGCGGCATGGTTGATACAGGCTCGGTCTTGGACGCAATGGTGTCTGCCTTGATAAATTGTTTTTCTCCCTCTGAGGAAATGAGCTCTATGCCTTCACTGGTTTCTTGGCCGAGTTGTGCGCTAATAGTTTCGCCGGACTTCAGAGTGACGGTTGTCACGCCGAAGCCTTCGGCAATATCGGCTCCAGGATCGACCAGGGACCTGAGCAGGTATTCGCGGTCTCGTTTACTACCGATGTTTCTTAGATTCGGTCCAATGTTGCTACCGCCGCCAGATTCGAATTTGTGGCAACGGGCACACTGTGCGGCCAAGTGTGTTTGAGTGACCGCTCTACCGGCTTCGGCATTGCCGCCTTCGAGTGTCTCCATGAAAGCTGCTGTTGTGCTGCCGGTGGGACGATTAGTTTCGAAGCCTGATAATTCCTCGTTAAAGCCGCGGCTGGTTGCGGCTTCAATAATATCCAGCTGTAGTTGAGGTAGGCTGTTTCCGTTTGAAAGATCCTGGGCTAATGTTCTGATCTGTTGGTCTGCCTCAGAGGTCTCGAGAGTCGATAGCAGGGCGATGCTCGTTTGTTGTTCGCTGACAGAGGACGCTCTGTCTAGACGTTCGATGAGGTAACTTGTCGCAGTCGTTTTATTAGTTTTAGACAGGAATTCGGCTGCAGCCATTCGCAGGCCTTCGTCGTTTGAACTGAGTGCGTAGTTAACCGTTTTTGGATTCTTCAAGCTCTTGAGTGCTGAAACTCGAAGGGAGCTGGGGGCCTGCCTGTTCTGGAGTAGTTTTTCAAGGGCCGGTGGACTGAGCATGACTGAAAGGCTATTGGCGGCTTCGACGGTTTTCTGCAGGAGTTCGCTGTCCTCGGAAGTCAGCAGCCCTTCCAGCATGGAGCCAATGCTGGCCGCAATCTTGTCGATCGGACGATCTTCCAAATAGCGCCTGCGCCCATCGACACGATCGAGAAGAGGAGGGGCAGACCATAAGGATAATGCATCGAGTGCTTCCAGTCGCATTGCCATGCGGTGGTTTGGGTTGGCGGCATACTCTGCGACGAGATAAGCTTCGTTGCTTCCGCCGATACGGAAGTTGGCATTGATGAGTCGCCTAATTAGGGCTTCGTTCTCGCTGTCCGTGAAAACCAGCTGTTTAGCGAGTGCGGGAAGGGCCTCGGTTATGGAATAGTCGTCATGAATTGCTCGTGCGGCTTCCAAAACGACGATTTCAGATTCGTCTGAAAGAAACTGTACGATTGAGGGATCCTGGGCGCGTCGTAGGGCGACTACAGCTGATAAGCGAACCGCTTCAGAATCGTGTTTGGAAAGCGTATTTGCTCCACCGGTACCGACCAGAGCCATCACGCCTGCATGACGTAAGTAGCTATCTTCAATGTCATTCGATGCGATAAAATCAACAACTGCGGTGAAGGCTTCTTTTACCTTCTGGCGGCCGATCGAAAGACCTGCTTGGAAACGGGTACGCGGATGGATGGATGAAAGGTGAGAGATGAGTGGAGTAGGGTCGAACGAACCAGGCTTTAGATCAGCCAGGACCTTGCTGGATTGAACCTGTATTTCGGGGTCTTCATCGTTCAGTAAAGAAAGCAGGTGGTTGATTGCGGCCTTGTCGCCTGCGCGAGCCAGTTGCCCGAGTCCCCATATTGCGTGGATGCGTTTAAGTTGATAGCTGTCGTTTGAATCTTCGATAAGATGATTCGTTTCGCCACGGTTGACAATTTCCCACTGGGCCTGGAGGCGTAAGCGTTGATCAGCGTGGGCAAGCAGTTTTCGTAACTGAGAACTGTTTCTTTCCTGCATGCCATGCAGAAGTAGCGTTTGGACTTCAGCGCGCATCGATTCATTGGCGCCAGGAGTGTCCAGCTTCCAAATCGCACCGGATTGATTGAGAGGGTAACCTCCGCCCCAGTCGACCGTGTAGAGCGCGCCATCTGGACCCCAGGTCAACCCGACAAGAGGTAGCCCTTCACCCAAGGAGTGGTCATTTACCATTTTGAATGAAGTGCCGTCCTGTTCTACCTGGAAGGCATATTGTGCGCCCTGTAGCGTGCCGTTAAGGAAAAAGTAGTCTTTGTAATGTTCGTTGAGTGCGGTGCCCGGATTGAATACGAATCCAGCAGGGCCGTCGATATAGTTTTGGATCGTTGGAATGATATAGGCCGCCTGGCCTTCGTGTCGAGGTATCGTCATCCCTTCGTCCATCCATGGATTGTATCTATCACCGCGGTACTGATAGTCATTTCTCCAACCAGCATCCATTCCATTCACGATATACATGAAACGCTCTTTCTCTCCTGTTTGATCTGAATCGTTGTCGACGCCGAACCAATTCCCATAAGCGTCGAAGGCAGGCTCCTGAACATTGCGTAGACCATGAGCAAACACTTCAAAGTCGCTGCCATCAGGATTCGCCCGGAGCATGCCTCCTTGATTCGGGTAGAAAAAACGCTTCCCTTCTTTAGAAAGCACATTGATGCCTTTGTCGCCTATTGACCAATACACTTTTCCGTCTGGGCCCATGATCAAGCCATGCATGTCGTGGCCGCCGTAAGCGATATGAAGTCCAAAGCCGTGAGCGACTAATTCCTTGTTGTCGGGTAGATCATCGCCGTCGGTATCGCGAAATTTCCAAACGTCGGGAGCAACCGTTGCGTAAACGTCACCGTCATGCCAGAGCACGCCTGCCGCGATACCAGTGACCTCTGTTTTAAAGTCGTCATAGTAAACCTTGGAACTGTCGGCGAATCCGTCTTTGTCTGTGTCTTCGACCAGGTGTATCCGTTCGGGGATTACGGTAAGGTCGCGCCAGTCGTGTGAGCCGTCTCCGTTGTGGTCTGCGACGCGTTCAGTGTTAAGGGAGGAGCTCTCTGGCGAAAGCTGGGTTTTGAAGAAGGAGCGCTTGTCTTCAACGCTGTTGAGTCCCACGTCATCCGGGATCCAGTCGCGGTTGCTTCGTATATCTAGATCCTGAGCCTTCCGCCGTTGAGTTTGTGTCACGTAGGCACGACCTCGATTATCCATGCTAATCGATACTGGATCAGGAATGTTTATGTCGGCTGACCATTTGATGTACTGAATAGAAGTTGATTCGCTGGATTCGGGGTTAGCCTGAGTTTCAGTTTCTGCAGCGGAGGTTGTGAGGGTGTCCGGCTTGTTCGTTTGGGCAGTATGGTTAGTATCTGCTTGTTTTGAACAGGCGAAAACGAGTTGTGTGAATAGGGCTAGCAGGAAAATCTGGGCAGTGCGTGTTGGCATGGGTTTGAAAAAGAGATTTTGAAGGGGGTCCTGCAAGCCTTTACCCTCAAGGAGTGTTCAATTGGCGAAAATGGTGGGACTCAAACTCCAGTTTTATAGCTCTAGGGGAATTCCAGGTTGATTTTGTTGTCCACAGTTGTTCACGGAGAGAATCGGGTGACAAAGAGGAGATAGCTGACGAACCTTTGAAGTTTGGATGCTGGATCGTGGACATCCGGGTGATCCGGCTAAACGATTCCTGAGTGTCTGGTTGGCTTTCTCGGTAAGGAGAGGCAAATAGAATTGCCAAAACGAGATATTCAAACCGTGGTCTCTTAATGAAACCACATATTAAACTTGCTGAAACAAAAACACCCGATGGGGGAACCATGTTTTTGTTCGAGCATGATGGCGATTTTTCGATCAGTCTTGATGGAGCGGAGATCATGCATTCGCGCGCAAGCACATCAGAAGAGTTACTCGGGCAGTTGGGAGTTGAGCGTTTGAACCGTGAACGAGACTCCCGCGTGTTGGTCGGGGGATTGGGACTTGGTTTTACGCTTCATACCGCATTGAAATTTTCGAGTGATAAGACGATTGTCGAGGTAGCAGAACTCTTGCCCGAAATGGAGAAATGGAATCGTAATCATATGCAATCCCTACACGGTGGGTTGGTCGATGATCCTCGGGTCGAAATACGACTGGGAAACGCGAGTAATCTGATCCGAAAAGCGAAGCCGGCAAGCTACGATGCGATTATGCTGGATGTGGATAACGGTCCGGTTGCCATGGTGGCCAAAAACAATTTTTCGTTGTATTCAAATAATGGACTCAGGGCGATTAGGTCGGCATTAAAGCCGAAGGGGCGGGTTATTTTTTGGTCAGCCGGTCCGGAACCTATGTTTGAACCGCGGTTCGGGAGAGCCGGCTTCAAGGTCAAAGCAGTTCCGGCGAAGGTCCACGAACGGGCGAAGCGCGCCGCATACATGCTATACGTTGGTGACAAAATCGCTTAGCTATGATGAGCGAGGATCTTACGGATTTCTCGTTGTGAGTGTGACGGCTTCGCTCAGATCTATATAGGCGGCTTTGCGAACATTTTGGCCGGGTAAATCAGGACCGTCTCCGAGGTCTATGCGAGAAGCGTTTGCCGGTGTATGGAAAGTAAGCCATTCAGAACCGCTGAATGCTAATCTTAGTTGAGGCCCAGATCGTTTGTCCTGACGCTCTGGAGTTTTACTGCGAGTCGGTCTTTAAAAGCAGCAGCAAGAAATTTATATTCGGGAAAGGTTGCCAGATTGGTGTATTGTTCGGGGTCGTTTCTAATGTCGAAGAGTTCAATGCCTCCGGAAGCATCCTCACCGTATTGAATATACGAATACTCGTGGGTTCTGAGGAGGAATCCTTTCCGCATGGGGGCGACTGAGAAGGCCGCATCGCGGACTTCGATGGTGGGGTCGTCGAGTAAAGGGGAGATGTCTTTTCCCTGATTGCCTTCTGGGACATCGAGACCGCAGAGTTTGGCGGTGGTGGGGTAGAGGTCGATGAGCTCGGTGAGAGAATTACAGACGGCGGGTTCTTTACCGGGGACACAGATAATCAGTGGGACGCCCGCTGAAGGGTCGCGCAAGCTCACCTTGGACCAGAAGTCATGTTCGCCCAGATGGTAGCCGTGATCACTGGTAAAGATGACGATGGTTTCGTCTTCCAGGCCTGCGTCTTCTAGCGCGTCGAGGACTTTACCCACTTGAGCATCCATATAAGCAACCGATGCGTAGTAGCCGCCGAGGAGTTTCTTTTGACGCCGTATGTCGAGCTCCATGCCCTGGCTCGTTTTGTAATTGATGCCGGGGGTTGGAATATCGTCCCAGTCACCGGGGATCTTGGGCGGGAGCACCAGCTTGTCGTAGGGCTTGAAAGGAGGGAAATAGGAGGCAGGTGCGACGAGTGGAACATGGGGCCTTACGAATCCGACACCCAACCAAAAGGGCTCTCCTTTTCGTGAACCGGTTTCTTTGTCAAACTGGTGGATGAGTTCCACTGCTTTGGCGGCAGTCTTGCCGTCGGAGTGGACGAGGTCGTCGCCATCGGCTTCCACCACGACGAAGGTATTACCTCCAACCGCTGGTTTTTTACCGTCCGGATTGTTTTCGAGCGTTTCGGCATCTCCTGGAGCAGCCCATTCAGGTCCGGGGCTATTGAAACGTTCGGTCCAGGAGAGTTCGTCATCAGCACCATGCCCACCTTCTTCGATACCACCAGGAACGCCCATGTGGAAGATCTTACTAACCCGTGCGGCGTAGTAGCCGTTGTCCTTAAAAAGTTGTGACCAGGTTTGCCGGTCTCCGATCTGCGGGCGGGGACTTTTGTAGCCAAGGGCTCCGGTTGCATGAGGATAGTAACCCGACATGAAGGATGCACGCGAGGGGCCGCAGTAGGTGCCCTGACAGTAGGCGCGGGTAAAGCGGACCCCCTTTTCGGCCAGTCGATCGATGTTGGGTGTTTCGTAAACGGTGTTTCCGTAACAGGATAAAGCGGTGTAGGTCAGGTCGTCCGAAATGATGAAGAGAACATTGTATGTTGCCGAGGCGTGAATTGTGCCGAGCAATACCAGTAGGGTAGTGAATAATTTTCTCAAATCGTTGGGTGGTTAACGGAAATACGGAAGTGACCTTAAAACATTCAGTTGGGTTTCAACCTGCGGATACTAATCGTCGGGACATGCTGAAGCGGGGTCCGTAAATGAATTGAAGAATGCCACGTCGTCGTTCGATTGTTTCAGGTAGAGGTTGAGCGTGGTAATTTTCAGTTCTCCCGGTTGCTGGACTCCGTTGACGTATCCACCCGGCGTTTGCATAAAGGCGACCTGCGCGGTTGCTCGGCCACCGATGCCAATCAGGTAGATGCGGCTGGCTGATGAGCGACGCTCATCTATGCCGGGTTGGTTGCAGAATTGCTTGGCATAGGGCAGGCGACCTTTGAAAGCGGCTTGTACCGTTTGGTTCACTAACTGGGCTCCACGTCCGGTCAGTAACACGGTACTGCCATTGACGAAATGCATGGGGGCGAGGGACTGAATCAAAAAGGCTTCGACGCTTTCCGGGGTTCCGTTTCGTAATTCTCGATTGAGTGCGAAGGCGAACTCTTTGGGATCACTGAAAGACACTTTGGGGGCACCCGCCAGTGCCTCAGCTGCTTTGCGTTCGCCATCAATGACTGCGAGTGACTTGAGGTTGTTTATCTCTTCGCGGGGTAACTCTCTGCGGTTTTCATTCACGCGATCCCGTGCGCTGGAAATGAAGTTTTTCCAAGGCTTGTCCTCTCCGTCACGGTAGAGGCGCACTTCGAAGGTTTGCACAATGTCCTCCAGGTGGATGTTGCTGACCTTGGCAGTGTACTCGGCGACCACGTTGAAAGAAAGTGAGTTGGTTGTGTGCCAATAAAAATTGGGGTCGTCCGCGATGTAGAGGGCTTTCACTTCGCCGACAATGCGGTTGTACCAATAGCTGGAAAGGAACTTCGGGAAATCTCCTTGCACGATTTCCATGAGTTCTTCACTGGAAGGGGCTCCCATGCCGAGGTATTCGTTCGAGATGACCCGAAACTTCCAGTATTTGTAATCGGTCGCGCCATACATCTGGTAGACCGCGTCTCCGACAATCTTTATGGTGACGCCCTCCTTTTCTTTGTATTCCCGGATAGCGTTTACTCCGCGAACGTACTCCCAGATGCCGTAGTCGGCATTCCATTGTTTTTGCCCAGTGGAGGGCGTCAATTTTACTTCGATGATACCGGGATTCGTCATGTCTTTCAGCACCTGCTCATCGGAGGGTTGAGCAAACGCGGAGTGAAAGCACCCCAAGATAAAAAAACTGGATACTCCAATCGCGAATTTAGTTTTCATGACTTTGTACATAGATCTCTTCTGTCAGTATTGCTGAATGCGTGTTAGTGTTCTTTTGATGAAGTCGACCTGCGATTCGGAAAATAACAGAGGCCTTCCTCGATAGAATCCCATTCAGTGATTGCAGAACTTGAAAGTCAATTGTCAGAGACGATGCCGTTGATTTTTATCCGTCACCGCTCCTGAAAACAAATCGGCAGCCAGCCACCTCCTTTATTTAATAGTGCAGGAAGGCAGTTGGCTGCCGATTTGGAAACTGTTGTGTCTAGCTCTTACCGAGGCTCACTCATGATGACGTTGCCCGTTTCAGAGATCGGAACGCAAGCTACGTAACTGCCAGGAATAGGGTCGTAGGTAGTCACGTTCTTGCAGACTTCTTCTGAGTTAAAGTAACCGGTGATGGTAAGCTCTCGGACTTTTCGGAGAAATGCTTTGTCGGTTGCATCCATCGAGTCAGCCATAGTTGTTACAGCGGCGGCTTGATCCGTTTCCGAAAGATCTGCAAACCCGGCTGCGCTGAGTCCATCGAGGCCTCCTGCAAACAGAGTCTTTTCCTCATCGTCCATGTATTTGCCATAGACGAGGTCCATCATTTGAGGCACCCCTACGTCAATCGCACCTGGGGTATCTGTCTTCGGAAAGATAACATTGGCTAGCGCTCTTGCGACCTGTCCCTGGGCTTTGCTCAGGAAATCGGGAGACCAGTTGGTCCCTACTGCCGAATCGCTACTACCACCGTCCATACAACCCGCGATGGTCGAGGCGGATACAGCGACTCCGAGCATCATCGCAGTGCGTTTGATGGCTTCGCGGCGGTTCATCATGAGTGCAGGATTCTTTTCGTCTAGTGAGCTCATTTTAAATATTTCCTTTCTGTAGTTCTTTGGCTGCGTGGTCGGCTGCCCGGGCGGTGAAGGCCATATAGGTCAGAGATGGATTTTGGCAAGCCGATGAGGTCATGAATGAACCATCGGTTACGAATACGTTGGGAGAAGCATGAACCTGATTGTATCCGTTGAGGACAGAAGTTTTCGGATCCCGTCCCATGCGAGCAGTGCCCATTTCGTGGATACAGAGTCCAGGCGCACTTCCATCGTCAAATCCTTTGACGTCTTTGAGTCCTGCGGTTTCAAGCATTTCGATGGCAGAGGCCTGCGCATCCTTACGCATGATCATCTCGTTTTCCTTCCACTCACAATCGAAGGTGATGGTCGGTTGGCCCCACTTGTCCTTAAGCTCGTAATTCAAATACATTTTATTTTCGTGATACGGTAGGTGTTCGCACCACGCGCCGATTCCCATGCGCCAGGGACCTGGCTCGATCATGTCGGCTTTGAATTCTGCGCCGATACGATTGAATTCTGCAATGCCCCGCGCCCAGTTGGTCCGGCTGGCTCCACCTTGATAGCCGAATCCGCGGATGTAGTCTTTGCGCTTGGTCTTTTCGTCGAGATTCCGGAAGCGGGGGATATAGATTCCGTTCGGGCGACGTCCAGTGTAGTATTGGTCGTCAAACCCTTCGGCTATACCACTGGCTCCCACCTTAAAATGGTGATCCATCAAGTTGTGTCCGAGCTCACCACTATCATTTCCGAATCCTTCGGGGAAACGGTCTGACTTAGAGTTTAGGAGAATAAATGTGGAGGCGACTGCGGACGCGCAGCAGAAAATGACTTTGGCATAATATTCGATGACTTCGTTCGTTTCTGCATCAATGATTCGGACGCCGATGGCCTTTCCTTTTTCCTTGTCGTAGATAATCTCGTTGGCGATCGAGAACGGACGTAGGGAAACGTTTCCGGTGGCAAATGCTGCTGGGAGGGTCGAGGCATTACTGCTAAAGTAGGCTCCGTAGGGACAACCGCGTATGCAGCGGTTTCTCGACTGACAGGCCCCTCGCCCTTTGTGGTCCTGTGTCAGGTTAGCGACCCGACCGATCGTCATAATACGGTCATCAAATTTTTCTCGGATCTGTTCCGTCACATGGGTCTCAACACAATTCATGTCCCAGGCCGGAAGGAACTTTCCGTCGGGTAATTGCGAGAGGCCTTCGTTTCTGCCGCTTATTCCAGCAAATTCTTCAACGTAATCGTACCAAGGATCGATTTCCTTGTAGCGGACTGGCCAGTCGACTGCCCAGCCGTCCTTGCCGTTGGCTTCGAAATCGATATCGCCGATTCGGTAAGACTGTCGACCCCAGAGTAGGGATCTACCGCCTACATGGTAGCCACGCATCCAATCAAAGCGTTTTACTTCGCTGTAAGGATTATCGACGTCGTCCACAAACCAGTGCGCTGACGCCGGGTGCGTGGTATAACCGGTGCGGTTTTGTTTCGGTTGGCGCTCGAGGATCTCTTTTGACTTCGCTCCGGCACCTTCGAATTCCCAAGGCTCCATCATCGCGGTCGGATATTCACCGTGCTTTACATCGCGACCTCTTTCGAGGACGAGTGTCTTGAGACCTTTTTCGCCGAGCTCTTTGGCAGCCCAGCCTCCACTGATTCCAGATCCTATTACGATGGCATCGTAGGTATTCTCTGCAGTTCCTTTACCTTGTATATTCAATGATCTTTAGTGATTGAGTTTTTCTTGTGAACGGTGCTCTCGACTAACCGAGGCGCAGATCAACTGGGTAGTTTAGCCGTTGGGTGTAAAAGCGCCACGAATATGGCACGTGCAACCAATCATTGGGTTGAAGGGGTTAGCAATGCTATTCTGTCCTTAAAGTAAGCCGAAAATGCGTCAATCGGTAGCGGGAAAGTGAGATCCTTGAAATGAGTTATTTCCTCGGTCACGGTTTTGGGTAGCTAACGACCGTTTCGGTTTTGGGCCATGCAGTTGGGCTATTGAGCCCTCGCTATGGTTGAGCTTGAAAGCAGATGGGGGAAGCATGCAGAGTGTGCGTTCTAATAATCTTTGTGAAAGCTATCCTCTCCATATTATCGCTCGTACTTCTGTTGCCCGGATGTGCGTCGTTTTCAGGAAAGCAGGAGAGTGCATCGGTGGATTCTCCGGTTAGACTCTTTAATCGCTGCAGTTTTGCCGAGATCGATCGGGGGGATAACCAGTTGCAGTTTGCCCAGGGAGACCTTGTGTTGACCGGGGATTCGCTGCAAATCTCCACGAGTTCCGGACAGGCATCATTATCTGATCTCACGATTCCTATAAAGGACATCGATCGTGTCGCACTCTACAGGCGGGATGTGACCCATGGTAATCAGCTACAGGTTTCCTGGAAGAATCGTTTGCTTGTGATTCATCTGATGACGAATCAAATGACGAGCGACGACTATGGCACGGAGCGGGTGTACGGTCTACTGGTATCCGATGGAGTTCATTCTCACGGAAGTGATCAGTACTATTACGTTGGAATGGATCTTTCCGAAAGTCGAAACGGGGAAAGCTCCAGTGATCCGGTTAGGTTGGCTATCGGTGCGCGGATAGGTGACTTCTTCGTGGATACCATGAAGGGGCTTGGACGATTTATTTTGCCGTTTTAGTGGGATACCCTGTTGCCAAGATCAGTGGCTTTGCCACCGTATGTGAAATCTATGAAATCATTTCCTTTTGTTGTCTGTCTAATTGTGGGGCTGTGGGTTGGTTATATGTTTGGTATCAATAAGCCAGCCGATAGCCTTACGCCTGAAAATCTGCCGACTGCCGCTCAAGCTGAATCCGCGGCGTCAGAGCTAGCAAGTCTTCGTGCGAAGAATCTGGAGCTGAGTCAACGCATTGAGGCCCTTGAAAAAGAGCTGGCTGTGTTAACGACCGCTAAGTAGTAGTCGAGGTCTTTACCAATCGACTACTGAGCCGTCGTCTTCGTCGAACTGTGGCAGGTACTCTCTCGGTTCCCCAACCTCATCCATCAATTTATCCTCATCGATAGTGATACCGAGTCCTGGACCCGTGGGGAGCGGCCTATAACCATCTCTTACAGGAGGTAAAGGCTCGGCCAACAGTTCGTGTTCGCGGTCCCCTCGCTCCTGCACCAGGAAATTAGGTACACAGCCTGCAACTTGTAAGCTGGCTGCCAAGGAACAGGGCCCGTTCGGATTGTGTGGCGCAATCGGCGCGTAATAGGCTTCTGCCATGCCTGCGATAACTTTGAGCTCCGTGATACCCCCCGCATAATTTACGTCGGGTTGTAGAATCATGGCGGCTCCTTTTTCCAGGATCTCCCGGAAGCCCCATTTAAGAAAGACTCGTTCGCCGGTTGCCAAGGGAATGTGGGTCTTTTTCGCCAGATCAGCCATCACGTCTACATTCAAGGCTTGCACGATTTCCTCGTAAAACCAAGGGCGATATGGTTCGAGTGCCTTAATCAAGATGCTCGCCGTTGTGGGTTGAACCGCTCCATGGAAATCAATTCCAATATCGACGTCTGGATACTGTTCGCGCAGAGCAGCAAACTTCTCAACAACTGCGTCTACCATCTTGTGCCCTTCCAGGTATTTGTGGGCTTTGCGATGGGCGGAAGGGCCGACCTTCATTGCCCGGACGCCGGTCTTCTTGTCGGGAGTTCCGTAGACGAATACTTTGTCCCGGGTGGGTCCTCCCAGTAGTTTATAAACGGGTACACCATAGCATTTTCCCGCGATATCCCAGAGAGCCTGGTCTATCCCTGACGAGATGGCCGATTTGATCGGTCCACCCCGATAAAAGGCCCCGCGGTGGATGGCTTGCCAGTGATGGAGCACAGGGCGTGGGTCCTTGCCGATCAAATAGTCGCCGACTTCCAAGGCACCGGCTGCGCAGGCTTTGGCGTCGTCTTTCAGCATTTCTCCCCAACCGGTGATGCCAGCGTTGGTAGAGATTTTCACGAAGACCCAGGAGTTTTTAAGCACAAAGGTTTCAAGTTTCGTGACCTTGATCTTGTCATTCGGATTGATCGGAGCGGCTTTGACGGTCGAGCTCGCTGCATTCATTCCCAGTAGGGCGGGGGGTGCCACGAGCATGGATTTTATCCAGTTACGGCGAGAGAAGAAGTTATTCGGCATGATGAGTTTCGTTAGGGTATGAGTTAGCGGGGTTGTGAGTTCGATTTATTCGTTCGTAGGTTGACGAACTTTCGAACGTTGGTCTGAAAGTTTATGCTGATTTGCCTTGGCTTTGGCAACGGTGTTTCTTGCGGCCTCAGTGACTTCGAACAGTTCCAGGTCCTCTTCGAGTTGGTCTTCCACGGGTATGGTTGCGAGATCTTTGAAGCTTTTCTTGTTTGAATCGCGGTGAACCTTGAGCCAGATCCAAAGGAGTCGGACGAGGAATAGAGAGCCGGGGATGTAGGTTCTTGTGATTTCCCAAAGTCGTTTCGGGTAGTAGCTCATGATCGATTCACGGGGGCGTTCCGGGCGTCTTTCCAGGCGGTTTTTCCGGCGGATCAATCCACTCTGTAGCGGGTGCAACCGTTCAAAGCGGTAGCTGCCGTAAAACTCGAAAACCAAAGATACCAGGCGCGGCACGTGCATGTTCGCGGCGGCTGCCCGTCGAATCAGTGTTTCAATGTGTTCCCAGGAGTAGTAGATGTGCCAGGCTTTGTCGTAGATTCCCTCCAACTCTTCTTTACTCATCAACTCATGCTCACGGGTCGCGTGCTCCAGGTCATAGTTGTTAAGATCGGGATCCATCCAGACGCCCTTCAGGTATAGTTCCCGGTGGTCAACCGAACCAGGAAGTGGGGTAAGGATAAAAAACTCCAGTAGATCAACCGGCAGTTCTTTTTGAATGATTTTGATATCCCGTTCGATCGTCTGCGGGGTATCGCCAGGGAATCCCAATATATAACCGCAGTAAGTGATCACTCGGACCTCGTGCCAGGCTTGTAGCATTTTGCGGTATTCGGTGATGCGGTTCTGGCGCTTGGAGACGCCCATCAGGCTTTCCGGGTTAATGTTTTCCAGACCGAGGAACACAAAGCGGCAGCCGGCGCGCTGGGCTTTTACAATGAAGTTGGGGATTTTGTGGCAGAGGGTGTCGACTTGCATGACAAAGTAGACCTCCAGCCCTTCCTGCTCCCGTAAGTGAGCCAGGCGATCAAAAATCTCTTCCCAGTTTTTGTTTCTGGCAAAGTTGTCATCGGTGATGAAAAAGGTATCGACGCCTTCAGTCACGTGAGCCCGGATGATACCCTCTACATCGTCGGCGTTTCTATAGCGGGACTTCTGTCCCTGAACATTGATGATGGTGCAGAAGCTGCAGGAGAATGGGCACCCGCGACCCGCGTCGAAACAGCCGATCGAGCGGGCGTAACGTCGAACGTTCTTATTTGGTAAAAAGGGAAGGGGTTCGTCCTGCAGGTCGGGTAAATCTTTCAGGTAGTTGTAAATGGGTTTCAGCTGTTTGTTATGGGCGTCACGGAAAAGCCCCTCCAGTCGTCCCTCGGATTCCCCGGCGAAGAGCGTGATACCTGCGTCGACGGCTTCCTGGAGCTCCGGTGTCAGGTCAGGTAGCATCGACAGGCAACCACTTACGTGAAACCCACCCATGGCAACTTGGATACCGGCGGCCCTGAACTGTTTTCCCATTGCGAGGGCCCGTGGATACTGGTTGCTCTGTACGCCAACGAGGCAAATCAGACCACAATTGTCGTATTTACGAAACCGTTTTATGATCTGTTGGATCCGTATCCGGGTGTTCGTTTCGTCGTAGGCGTTAATAAGAAACGAGACCTCTTCTCCCAGCACATTTCGACGAGCCGCATCGAGGGATAATCCGTGCAGAACGGCCAACGAGTTGGACGGAATCCACGCTTTCCACCAACGGATGACATAGCCATTATCGTCGTAGTGGGAGGGCTTGATGAGCTCAACGCAGAAAGTCTTACCGGTCCTTTTCGGCATCGTGGAAGTAAACAAATACTAGGTTGCTGAAGGGTTCATTTCGACACTGATTCGGCCGGGGTCGCTTGGCAATGTTTTCTTGAAAAGTCTGATTTTTCTGCAAGATCAGACTCTTTTTTTTAGCGAATGATTAGACTTATCCCAAGATGCCTGTTTCGTTTTATCAGGCTCTTTACTTGAAACCTTAAACATGAATCTGATGAACCGTATTATAGTTTTTTCCCTACTGGGTTCGATGCTTGCTGGTTCTTTTCTTCACGCTCGTGAAGATTGGGACACTATCGATGTGCTCCACGTCAATCGCGAGAAACCGCATGCCACGATGATGGTGTTTGAGTCGGTCGAAGCGGCACAGGCGATGGATCGTGAAGCGTCCCGTTTTTATCAAAGCCTGAACGGGCCTTGGTCATTTAACTGGAGCCACAATCCTTCCCAACGTCCGACTGATTTCTATAAGCCCGATTTTGATAGCTCTGCCTGGGATAGGATTGAGGTACCATCGAATTGGGAGGTCGAGGGTTATGGAATTCCGATCTATTCGAACATTATCTACCCTTACGACATCTCCAAGCTGGAGGCTCCCAAGGAGTGGAATCCGGTGGGAAGTTACCTACGTGAGTTTACCGTTCCGGCCGATTGGGACGGCCGCACAGTTTATATGCATTTCGAAGGAGTGCAGTCTGCTTTCTACCTGTGGGTAAACGGGAAAAAAGTAGGATACAGTCAGGGTAGTCGGACGGCCGCTGAGTTCGATGTTACGGACTATTTGAAACAGGGGTCCAACAAGGTCGCGGTCGAAGTGTATCGCTGGAGTGATGGGTCTTATCTGGAAGATCAGGACTTCTGGCGCCTGAGTGGTATTTACCGGAATGTGTTCCTTTGGAGCACCCCGGAATCCCACATGCGGGACTTTGAGGTCTCCGCGTCCCTGGATAATGACTACAGGGACGGTTTATTTGCCCTTACGGGTGAGGTGCTCAACCCGACGTCTGGAATGACCGTGGAATATGTGCTCCGCGATGGTTCAGGAAATACGATACTAACCCAGTCAACAACTGTGGAAAGGGACTTTGAGTTCTCGCCGCAGACGATTCCCTCAGTGCTGCAGTGGAGTGCTGAGAACCCAAACCTCTATGAATTGATCATCTCACTAAAAGATAAAGAGGGGCAGGTCCTTGAAGCGATTCCGCAGCGGGTAGGTTTTCGTACGGTGGAGATTGAGGGCGGCAAGATTCTGGTGAATGGAAAAGCCGTCCTGTTTAAGGGCGTCAATCGCCATGAG
This sequence comes from uncultured Opitutales bacterium, assembly GCA_937920335.1. Taxonomy (GTDB): domain Bacteria; phylum Verrucomicrobiota; class Verrucomicrobiia; order Opitutales; family UBA2995; genus UBA2995. The sequence goes on along the minus strand of CALGUT010000457.1, from coordinate 15,192 downwards.
CATGATCCGGATACCGGGCACTATGTGTCGCGTGAAAGTATGCTCGAAGACATTCGCTTGATGAAGCAGCACAACATCAATGCGGTTCGTACCAGTCACTACCCGAATGATCCTGAGTGGTATGCGTTATGCGATATTTATGGGCTGTATTTGATCAACGAGGCCAACATCGAAACGCATGAGTTTGGTAACAACCGAAATAATAAACTGGCGAACTCACCCGACTGGAAAGAAGCGCATGTCGAGCGAGTTCAACGTATGGTTTATCGTGACCGCAATCACCCCTCCGTAATCATGTGGTCATTTGGCAATGAAGCAGGGGAGGGTCCGAATTTTGCTGCCTGCACCGAGTGGCTAAGGTCCGTCGATACCTCCCGCCCCATTCACTACGAAGGTGCGAGCGCTCAAGGGGTCATGGATTACGTCGACATTTATTCCCGTATGTATCCCAAAACCGGTGAGCTCGATAAGCTAATGGACGAGTACAAGGACTACCCGTTTATCGCCTGTGAGTATACTCACGCGATGGGGAATAGTAACGGTAACCTGAAAGAGTATTGGGACCGCATCTATGACCAGAGTAACAATTTTGTCGGCGCTTTTGTCTGGGACTGGGTCGACCAAGGCCTTCGTAATGAGGTGCCGGGAATTTATAAGGAAACCTCGGGCATGGATACTTTCTTTATGTATGGCGGTTGGTCGGAAGAGTCGCGGGGTATTCACCATGACGGAAATTTCTGTATGAACGGTTTGGTGTCGGCCGATCGCGTTCCGCATCCGGGGCTTACGGCTCTCAAATACTACCATCGTTTCGCCCATGTAACGCCGATTGATCTCTCCAAAGGAGCGTTTCAGGTTACTAACTGGTATGATTTCTCTTACCTGGACGAAAAGATCACCGGCCAGTGGGAACTCGTTAAAGATGGAGCGGTAGTTCATTCGCAGGGCCTGGGGGGGCTTCATATTCCTCCCGGTGAATCACAGCTCGTCCAACTGGACCTCGCACCTTACTTGAAGGAGGTCGGCGAGTACCATGTGACCTTTCGTTTTTTGCTCAAAGAGGACACGTTTTACGCGTCCAAAGGTTACGAAATGGCCTGGGATCAATTCCGGTTGCCCGATAGCGCCGTTGCGACCTGGTCAACCGGTAAGGGCCCTGCGCCCGAGTTTAAGGAGCAAGGCCGCCTTCTTCGTGTGTATGGTGATCATTTCTGGATCGTATTCGATGTATTGGCTGGCGGAATACAGGGCTACTATTATAATGACGAGCTCGTGCTTCGCAGTGGTCCCCAGCTCGACTTTTGGCGGGTATCCACGGATAACGACCTCGGAGTCTTAAAAGGACGAAAGACGTTTCAAGCGAATCGCGAAATCTGGAAAAATGCTTCGAATTGGGTGGTGGAGTCGGTTGATCATCAGGTCGTCGAGGATACGGTGGTTGTCACGGTCAATGCCCGACTGCCGTTGATCGAATCGATCTGTAATATGACCTATGTGATCTTCGGTGACGGGACCGTTGAAATAACCACTGACTTCATTCCGGGCTCACGAAACCTTCCCCTCATGCCGCGCTTTGGAACTGAGATGGTTCTCATTGGTGGGATTGATCAAGTATCCTGGTATGGTCCGGGACCGGGACCGACCTATCCGGATCGTAAGACCGATCCCGTTGGGATTTATCAATCGGCGGTTGATGATCTGTGGGTCGACTATTCGCGTCCGCAGGAAAATGGTTACCGATCAGACGTACGTTGGATGACGATCGAAAGTCCGCGTGGATTTGGTCTGAAGTTTGAGGGGAAACCGTTCATTGGTTTTGGTGCCTCACGTTACAGCAAGCAAGACATGGAAGTGAGCCAATACGCCTTTGAGTTGACCAAGAGTCCAGAGATCTACCTAAATGTGGATCTAATGCAGATGGGCGTCGGTGGAACCAACAGTTGGAGTCCGGATGCTTATCCGCTCAAGGATTATAGAATTCCATCAGGTCCGTTATCTTTTACTTACCGAATGTCACCGTTTTCTTCTCATTAACTACTACATGAAATCTATCCGAACTCTACTTACGAAGACCAAGCTGTCTGTTTTGGCAGGTGGGCTCCTTATGTTGGCTTTTCAGTCAGCAGGTGCTGCCGAACGCCCCAATATTATTTTCATCTATGCCGATGACATCGGCTACGGAGATATCAGTGCCTACGGAGGTACCGGTGCGGATACCGCCTACACGGATCGTCTGGCGGCTAACGGACTTAAGTTCCTGTCGGGTTATTGCTCTGCGGCGACGTGCACGCCGTCTCGCTACTCGTTGCTCACTGGGCAGTATGCCTTTCGGAATAAGGGAGCGCGTATCTTGCCCGGCAACGCACCTCTGATCATCAATCCCAAACAGCCGACGCTTCCAAAATTCTTGCAAGAAAACGGCTATACCACGGCATTGGTCGGTAAGTGGCACTTGGGCCTGGGGAGTGCAACTGAGCCCTTGGATTGGAATGCTGAAATCAAGCCCGGGCCTCGTGAAGTGGGTTTCGAGTATTCGTTTCACATCGCCGCTACCGGTGACCGGGTTCCATCGGTCTACATCGAAGATGGATACATCGTGGATCATGACCCGAATGATCCCATCTCCGTGAGTTATGCAGAGCCGGTAGGTAATGAGCCGACGGGTATTTCGCACCCGCATCTATTAAAGGTGCAGGCCGATGAGCAACACTCCGGCACGATCGTAAATGGCGTCAGTCGAATCGGCACGATGACCGGTGGGCAGAAAGCCCGGTTTGTCGACGAGGACATGGCCGATGTATTTGTTGAAAAGGCCGTCGGCTTTATTGAGCGGGAAAAAGATAACCCGTTTTTCCTCTATTTTGCCACGCACGACAACCATGTGCCCCGTGTCCCACACCGCCGCTTTATTGGTTCCTCCAGCTTGGGCCCGCGCGGGGATGCGATCATGGAATTTGACTGGTGCGTGAAGCAGATCGTATTGGCGGTTGAGGAGCAGGGATTGACCGAGAACACCATGATCGTCCTCTCCAGTGATAATGGTCCCGTGTTATTCGACGGTTATTGGGACGGTGCCATTGAGCGTCAGGGTGACCATAAAGCTGCCGGACCTTGGCGGGGTGGAAAATACGGTCGCTGGGAAGGGGGCACGCGTATGCCATTCATCGTGACCTGGCCGGGTAAGATTGAGCCGGGTATCTCCGATGCGTTGGTTAGTCAGGTTGATCTATTTGCATCGATCGCCGCACTTCTTGGAAAACCGATGCCCAAGGGTTCCAGCAGCGACAGTTACAATGTGTTACCGGCTTTGTTGGGGGAATCTCCACAGGGACGCGATTACTTAATTCAGGAAGCGCTGGGTGAGCTGGCTATTCGTCAGGGGAACTGGAAGTTTATTCCACCGGGCGGTTCTGGCGTGATTCGCGATCGCCTCGGTATCGACCAAAATCTCAATACGCCGGTACCGAAGAATGGATTTCTGTTTCACTTATCCGAAGACCCAGGTGAGCAACGGGATTTGGCCGGAAAATATCCCGAGAAAGCGAAAGAACTTCTCGGTATACTTAAAGAAGTCGCTCCAGAGAAATTTTAGGAGCATCCGACATCGAATCGCTTCTGAATCGGAATTCAGTGTTTGTTCGCTGACAAAGATTCATCTGTCGGTGGCAAAGTGAGGGAGACGGTACATCGTTATCCTTAAATATTTCAAAACTATGTCGCGAAAGATCATTATTTATGGAGGCGCCAGCGGAATTGGGTTGGCGACTGGAAAGCAACTGAAAGAAAAAGGCTATGCTCTGCATCTGGTCGGTCGAAATGAAGAGGCGCTCGCGTCGGCGGCTGATGAGCTGGGAGCAGGGTTTACAGTTGGGGATGTCAAGGACACCGAGCTTTTCGGTCGGGTGGCTGAGGATGCGGGTAAGAGCGTGCATGGGCTCGTGTATGCAGTCGGCACGATCAACCTCGGTGCGTTTCAGCGTTTCAAAGAAGCTGATTACCTGGAGGATTTTCGGGTCAATGCAGTGGGAGCCGCGTTGGCTGTTCAGTCGGTGTTACCGGCTCTCAAAAACAGTTTTGGAACCGCTTCAGTAGTGCTCTACTCAACGATCGCGGTTCAGCAGGGGTTTAAACTCCACGCCTCGGTGGGGATGGCCAAAGGGGCCGTTGAGGGATTGGCTTTGTCGCTGGCTGCTGAGTTGGCACCCAAGATCCGGGTCAATACGATCGCTCCGTCGCTTACAGATACGCCCTTGGCGCAAGGGATTCTATCCAACGAGAAAATGGCAGAGGCGATTGCCAAAATGCATCCGCTCCCTCGCTTGGGAACAGCGGAAGATATCGCTTCGATGACCGCTTTTCTCATCTCCGACGAGTCCGATTGGATAACCGGACAGGTGCTGCGAATCGACGGGGGTCGGTCCACCCTGCGGACGAATGGTTAGCTGTTCTGTTACTGAAAAGTATCGATAAGTTCTGAACTACGTGCGAGTTCTTGTGCGTGGCTGCGAATATTGAGTTGAATGAAAGTTTACTTTCGAAGGCCATGGCCCTTGGGGGGTTCAAAACCAAAGAAGAGGCGGTTAACGAGATTCTTGCTGAGTACGTTCGGAGCCGGGAGCAACTGAAGGTTATCGACCTGTTTGGTACCGTTGAGCTAGAAGAGTCCTTTGATTACAAGAAGCAACGCAAAGTGAAGTAAAGGTTTTCGTAACCGCCGCTCAGTTTTCGAATATCTGTCGAGCAAAAGGAATTCAGGGTTCCAACAATGACTTAATTATTTGTGCGTGTTCCGTGCTTTGGGGAATGCTTATTTTGTCAAAGGACAAAGACTACGTTCACTATCGTAAATATTTACCGATTGAACGGCTAACGCCGAGAATCAGGGACTAGCTCCGTTTACTCAGTACCTGTTGCTCATAGTCTTTGATCGGTGTCATCAACCCCGTGTCGAGTGGTACGCCGACGGTTTTGCAATAGTGATTCCACACGGCTCCGAAGGGTAGGGATTTAACGGATTCGAAGAGCGCCATACGCGCGGTGTAGTCGCCTTCTTTTTCAAGGCTTTGTAACTGGGCCGTTGGCTCAAGCAACGCGATGAGTAACGCTCTTAGAATATTGCGCGTGCCTATCGTCCAGGCCGCGACCCGATTGATGCTGGCATCAAAAAAGTCGAGTCCGACATGAGTTCGGCTGAGGTAGTCACCGACCACGAGTTCGCGGGCAATGGCCTGCAGGTCGTCGTTTAGGACAATGACGTGATCGCTGTCCCAGCGCACGCCGCGGCTTACGTGGAGCAGTAGTCGGGGAACGTAGAACATGACGGACGAGATTTTGTCCGCTATAGATTCGGTCGGGTGAAAGTGTCCCGCATCCAGGCAGAGGACCGTTTGGTTTTTCATCGCATACCCCATGTAGAATTCGTGAGAGCCTACCACGTAGCTTTCCGATCCCAATCCGAAGAGCTTACACTCAACGGCGTCCAGATTGTGGTTCGGGTCGAGTTTTTCAGATAGGGTTTCGTCGAGGGATTCGATCAGTCGTTCACGGGGTCCTCTTCGGTCGGCGGGTGTATCCTTGAGCCCGTCGGGTATCCAGATGTTGGTGACGCAGGTGTTGTCCAGTTCTCGACCCAAGAAGGCTCCGATCTTGCGACTGCGTTTACCGTGTTCGATCCAGAACTCCCGGACGTGCTTGTCGGGGTGGGCGAGGGTGAAGCCGTCATTGGCCAAGGGATGGGAAAAGTAGGTCGGGTTGAAGTCGAGCCCGAGTCCCTGAGTCTTGGCCCAGTCGGCCCAGGATTGAAAATGCTTCTCTTCGATCTCCGTCCGGTCGACTTTGGCGCCGCCGTGATCGAGGTAGCTGGCATGGAGATTCAGTCGATGTTTACCGGGAACCAGTGAGTAGACTTGTTCGAGGTCACTGCGAAGCTCATCGATACTGCGGGCGCGACCTGGATAGTTTCCGGTCGCCATGATACCGCCGCCGGTGATGCCACTGTCTCCTTCGAAGCCCGCCACATCATCGCCTTGCCAGCAGTGGACAGAGATTGGAATTGTTGCCAGTGCTTTGAGCGCTGCGTCGGTATCAACGCCAATCGCGGCATACTGTTCTTGGGCCAGAGAGTAATGGGAGTTGGATGTCATGATGAAAAGCGTTTGATTGGTTAGGCGAGAATGACTTCTACACCCTGTTTCTTAATGTGGTTAATCAGTGGTTTGGGAGCTTCCCGATTGGTGATGAGGATGTTAACGGCATCCCAACCGCAAAGCGGAGTGAAAGAGCGTCGGCCGATTTTGCTACCGTCGAGGCAGACTATGACCTTTTGAGCGGACTGAATCATCGCCTGTTGGATATCGATGAGTAGCATATGTGAGTTCATAATACCGTTTTCGTCAGCGCCGCCACCACCCAGGATGGCGATATCGGCATTCAAGGCGCGATAGGCCTTTACCGCCAGGTCGCCCACGAGGACCTGTAAGCGGGGATAAATGACACCGCCGGTGACAACCACCTCGATCTCCCGGTGCTCTGCGTAGAGATTGGCGATCGACAGGCTATTGGTGACGATGTGCGGCGTATGGGCTTCCAGTTTACGAGCGACTTCAAACACCGTCGATCCGGCATCCAGAAACAAATTCTGATTTGGAGAGATCAGGTTGGCGCAGGCTTCAGCAACCCGATCTTTGGCGTCACTTTCGACTTTCTGCCGCTGGGTAAAAACGAATTCCTGTTTGGCAGGCTGAATGAGTCGGGCGCCTCCGTGTGTGCGTTTGATTCTACCGGTGTTCGAGAGGAGTCCCAGATCTCTTCTCACGGTAGAAAGCGATGCATCGACCTTTTCGGACAACTCCTCCAGCGAGGCGAACTCAACTTCACTGAGGTATGCTTCTATAAGTTTATGGCGATGCTCGGCTTGCATTAAATGACGGAAAATGGAAGATTATGATAGAAAATGCAAACTTTTGATTTGACTATTTTTGCACTCTAAAGCGATATCCTTCCTGAAATGAGTAACGCACCGCTGGAGTCACTTCTGAGTCTTTGTCATCGCTTGGGTAGTCCGGCATGGAGACTGGCAATACTGGGGGAGGGAAACGCATCGGTTAAGTTGGACGAAGGAACCTTCGCTATTAAAGGGAGCGGCCACTCGATGGAAACGCTGACGCTGGATGGTCTGGCTACTTGCCGTGATAAACTCTTGGTGGATGTAGCCGAGTCGTCTGAGGTCATCCCTGATTCGGATGCCATCTTGCTACGTTCGCGGACAAATGAGTTGGGTATCAAGCCGTCGGTGGAAGCCTTGTTTCACGGCTGGTTGCTGACACTCCCTGGTGTCAATTATGTCGCTCACACTCACCCGGTGGCAGTGAATCAGGTGATGTGTGGAGATCATGGCCCACTCTTTGCGGAAAAACGATTGATGCCTGATCAGGTAGTGTGCTGCCAGGCAAAATCACTCTGGGTGCCCTATGTCGATCCGGGGGTAGACCTTGCTCGTGAAATCGCCAAACGGACGCGCGTATTTATAGCTGAGACGGGCATGGCTCCCAACAGTATACTTTGCCAAAACCACGGACTCATTACACTTGGACCCACTGCCGATGCGGCCTGGGGTGCCATGATCATGGCTGAAAAATCGGCTCAGGTGTTCGTCGGTGCAGCATCTATCAGCCAAACAGGGCTACCGGTCTTTATGCCCGACGAGGAAGTCGATCGCATCGTGGGTCGTCCGGATGAGGCCTATCGTCGGCAGATTCTCAATTTTGTAAACTGAACCCTTTTAATAACGCTTCTCAAACCTCATTTCTCAATTCTAGACTATGACTGCATCAAATTATAAACATGTGAACTATTTGTGGGACGATTCGGTCGTTCAAGGCATGACGCCTCTGCAGCGGCTTACCTACCGGTCCAATATCCTGGGTTCAGATCAGCGCATCACGAATACTGGAGGTGGTAATACCTCCAGTAAAGCATTCGAAACCGACCCGCTCACCGGCGGCGACGTGGATGTGTTGTGGGTAAAAGGCTCGGGGGGTGATCTGCGCACGTCGAAGGCGGAGAACTTTTCGTCACTCTACATGGACAAGGTGTTTAGTCTGGAGAAGATCTACCAAGACGCGCCGGTCTCCGGCGTGAAGACTGACATCGAGGACGAGATGGTCGCCATGTATAAGCATTGCACCTACGGGCTGAATCCGCGGGCTTCATCCATTGATACTCCGCTCCATGCCTTCATTCCGGGACGTCATGTAGACCATATGCACCCGAATATGGTGATCGCGATCGCCGCAGCAGAGCGGGGTAAAGAGCTGACCCAGGAAATCTACGGCGACGACATGGTCTGGACTGAATGGCAGCGACCGGGGTTTGACCTTGGATTGTCCTACCGGGACGTGATCGCGGCCCATCCTGGATGCTCATCGATCATGATGGGGCAGCACGGTGTCATTAACTGGGCAGACGATGACAAGGCCTGTTACAATTTGACCTTGGATCTAATTGAGCGGGCCTCTTTGTTTATCGAGAAGGCTGCCGAGGGAAAACCTGCCTTTGGTGGGATGAAATACAGCCATGTATCGGAATCGCAACGACGAGATTATTTGGTGAAGCTGTTGCCGTGGCTCCGTGGTAAAGTATCGCAGGAGCAACGTTTCATTGGGACTATCCAGACGGATGAGGGAATGATGCAGTTCGTGAATTCCCACGATGCTCCCCGTCTGGCGGAGCTGGGGACGAGTTGTCCGGATCACTTTTTAAGAACCAAGATTAAGCCGCTCTATGTTGATTGGGATGCCGCCACCGAGTCCTTTGATCAGCTGAAAGGCAAAATCGAAGACGGGCTGGTGAAATACGTCGAGGATTACCAAGCGTATTACAACCGCTGTAAGCGTGAGGATTCGCCAGCGATCCGCGCTGCAGTTCCGACGGTTGTGTTGATTCCGGGTCTGGGCATGATCGCCTGGGGTAAGAATAAGAGTGAATCACGGGTAACGGCTGAATTTTACAATTGTGCGATCGAAGTGATGCGGGGTGCCGAGGCGGTTGACCGTTATCGTGGATTACCTGAGCAGGAAGCATTTGATATCGAATACTGGCAGTTGGAAGAAGCAAAGCTCCGCCGCATGCCGCCGGAGCAATCCTTGGCTCGTCAGGTTGTTGCGGTCATCGGTGCCGGAAATGGCATCGGGCGCGAGATAGCCGAACGCATTGTTCCCGAAGGTGCCCATGTGGTTGCCGCAGATTTGAGTGAAACGGCTGCAGAGTCTACCGTGGAAGGTATTACAGCGAAACATGGTGAGGGAATCGGCGTTGCCGGTAGTGGAGTGTCTTCCTGTGGACCGGCACTCAGTGCTCCGGTCGATATCACCAACCGGGATTCCGTGGAAGCGATGATCGAAACAGCGATTTTAGCCTACGGGGGCGTCGATTCGGTCGTCGTGACCGCCGGCATATTTGTGCCGCCTGACAAAACAGGCCACATTGCGGACGACCGGTTTAGCCAGACGTTTGATATTAATGTTAAGGGTAGCTACATCGTGGTCGATGCAATGAAGCAGCACGTCTTTGATCCACAAGGGCTGAGTGGCAATGTCGTATTGACGACGAGTGCCAATGCAGTCGTCGCGAAGAAGGGCAGTGTGGCCTACGATACGAGTAAGGCGGCAGCCAATCACCTGGTCAGGGAACTGGCAATCGAGCTGTCTCCGCAAATCCGGGTGAATGCCATCGCTCCCGCCACGGTTGTTAAAGGAAGCACCATGTTTCCCAGGGATCGGGTGATCTCTTCGCTTGTAAAGTACGATATTGAGTTTGATGAAGGGGACGACGATGACAGCTTGCGCAACAAGTTGGCCGAATTCTACGCTCAGCGGACGTTGACTCAGTCGCCCATCACACCAGCAGATCAGGCCGAAGCCGCTTATTTGTTGCTCACGAACCAGCTATCGAAAACCACAGGCCATGTCATTCCGGTGGACGGTGGATTGGCGGATGGGTTTTTGAGATAGAGTGATGTTTCTTCAATCAATTACCCCTTCACCTTTTCCCTTTAAGTTTTAACCTTTTATCTCCATCTCATGGCTTCTTCAGTTTACCTCGCTGTCGACCTTGGTGCATCCAGCGGTCGTGTCATGGCAGCTATTGTAGACGGTGAAAAAATTGTCCTCGAAGAACTGAATCGCTTCCCGACAAAAGGGTTCGAGGAAAATGGGTCTTACTACTGGGACGTGAAGGACATCTTTTCCTATGTGGTGGAGGGCCTAAAACGCGCGCAGGTTCGGTTTGGTGATCAAGTGGCTGGGATCGGTGTCGATACCTGGGGGGTGGACTACGGGCTACTGGATGCGTCCGGTAAATTGATCGGCAATCCCTACATGTATCGCGATGGCAGGACGGAGGGCGTCGAAGCGCGTATCCAGAAAACCACACCCCGGAAGACGATCTACGAGGAAACCGGAATCCAGTTCATGTTTTTTAATACGATCAATCAGCTGGTTGCCGAAAAGGAATCTGCTGAAGGCCGTTTCGGATCCGCAACGGACCTGTTGTTCATGCCGGATCTGTTTAACTTTTGGTTGTGCGGCGAAAAGATACAAGAGCGCTCCATGGCAAGCACGAGTCAGCTATTGAATCCGCGGACCGGTGCCTGGACAGAGGTGTTACTGGAGGCACTCGATTTGCCGAAGCATTTGTTTAAGCCGATCACGGAGCCAGGAACGCGCATCGGAAGTCTCCTTCCCAAGCTACAGGAAAAGACAGGCTTGGGAGCGGTTCCAGTTTTTGCGGTTGCAGGACACGATACGGGGTCGGCGGTTGCGGGAGCTCCTTTGAGTGAGGCTGCGCCCGCCTTCTTGAGTTCTGGGACCTGGTCATTGATGGGCGTCGAACTGGATCAACCGATGATCAACGAGGCGACGCTGGCTGCCAGTTACTCGAATGAGGCTGGGGTAGAGGGAACGACCCGATTCTTGAAAAATATTTGTGGCATGTGGTTGGTTGAGCAGCTCAAGGAAGAATGGGCAGGCGAAGGCGAAGACTATTCGTACGATACCTTGGTCGAGCTGGCCCGTGATTCGACACCCTTTCAATCCATTATCGATCCCGATGCTGACACCTTTGCCCGGCCGGGCCCGATGGCCGGGAGGATTCAGGCATTCTGTCGCGAGCGGGAGCAGCCTGTTCCGCAATCGCATGGAGAACTCCTGCGAACGGTGTTCGACAGTCTGGCCTGTAAATATCGGCTCGTGTTCGATCAATTGAGCGAACTCTCCGGGCGTCCGCTGGCGGCGTTGCGCGTAGTGGGCGGTGGCAGTCAGAATGACTTTTTAAACCAGTGTATAGCAGATGCATTGGGTTGTCCGGTTCATGCGGGTCCAGTCGAAGCCACGTCATTGGGCAATGTGCTGATGCAGCTTCGGGGAGCAGGTGTGATTGATTCATTGGCAGCGGGTCGTCGATTAGTCGAAAACTCGATTGAGACGAAAACCTTCGCCCCTTCTGATCCATCAGTTTGGCAAGAACCGATCGCCTTTCTTAAATCGATGATCACAAACTGATCCATGGATGAAAAAATGCCTCGCTTGCTGACGATGCATGGCAGAGATTTTTGGAATCCTATGTTTAATTGGGTGTTTGCGCCCGTCGCGTCCTAAGCGGTTAATGCTATCTCTTGCTCATGATATCCGAATCTCGAACCTCTTCTAAGTCGGTCCAGTTAATGGCCACCTGTTTGTGTGATGCCTTTTACGCCGATGTGGCTCAAGCGACCGTTGAAGTACTTGACCACGTCGGCTGCGACATTGAATTTCCGGAGGGCCAAACCTGCTGTGGTCAACCGGCTTTTAACGGTGGCGACTGGATTGCCTCGCGGAAAGTCGTTCGGCATACCGTGTCGGTGTTTGCCGGTGAGAAACCGGTCATCGTCCCGTCCGGTTCTTGTGCGGCTATGATGTTTCATGGAGCGCCTCTCGAGTTTGAGAAAGAGTCAGATTTGGGTGAGATAAAAGCGCTGGGCGACCGGACCTGGGAACTGGTTGATTTTCTCGTAAATGGCTTGGGGATCGCAACGTGGCCGGGACGGCTCGATGCCAAAATCGCTGTGCACCATTCCTGTCATACGCGTGGCACCCAAACGGGAGCGGCGATGGAACAGCTTCTGTCATCGATCGCAGGTGTTGAACTGATTGCGGTATCCGAGCCTGAACAGTGTTGCGGCTTTGGAGGAACCTTCTCGGTGACCTTTCCGCATATTTCCAAGACGATGGGCGACCTTAAGATCGGCAACCTCACCGCCAATAAACCAGACCTTATTGTATCGGCAGACATGAGTTGTCTCATGCACCAAAAGGGACTCGCCGAAAAAGAGGGACTGCCTTATCCGGTTACGCACATTGCTCAGGTTCTGAGAGATGCATTGATCGGAGAACCCGATCAGAAGTCAGAATCGAGTAGCCAGTAGTGAGTAGCTTATTGATCCCATCTATTTAGTTATTAACGCCTTCTTGTTTACCATTCACCACCGAAATGTTTACTATCGATTACGATTACGACCATGATCAGGATAACGATTTTAACCGCGGCGGAGCCGCACTATAACCCGGCATTGCGGGGACGCAATTGCCCTACCCATTAATCTAAAGCTTCGTGTTTCTCCGTGTCCTTCGTGGTTAAGCCAACCGATCCTAAGTCATTTTTCGCCCTACTGATTAACCTTTGCGCCTCTGCGTCTTTGCGCGATAACCCATACTTTAAGTAATTTTATCTACTTACGCCTACCATCGACAACGATTACGACCATGATCACGAACAAGATTGAAATTCTTTCTGGCTCCAACCGGCATTGTGGGGACGCAATTGCCCTACCTCTTAACCTTTTCTCCCTCCGTTGCGCCTCTGCGTCTTTGCGCGATAACCCTATCCTTCATCACTAACCACTTGTGATCAGTGCCTTTTCACTTATGGTTTCTAACTACTATCTCCTCGCTTCTCACTTCTAAAAAAAATGCCTCTTCAACCTATAGATCAATTTGCCAAGGAACTGAATCCTGAAGTTAACGCGGCTATTCATAAAGCGACCAAGGGTCGTATCGAAGGCCGGAAGAACGTATTGTTTGGGGATTTCCCGGAGGCGAATAAGCTGCGCGAGTGGGCCGGGGAGCTTAAGCGCCATACCATCAGTCATCTTGATGAGTATTTGGAGCAGACGGTTACGAAAATGGAATCCAATGGGGTGCAGGTGCACTTCGCCAGTACGGTGGAGTCAGCCCGTACCCAGATCGTGGATATTTATAAAAAGAATGGGGTTACCCGTTTTTGTAAATCCAAGAGCATGGTCACGGAAGAGCTTGATATGCGCGGGCTCATGGAGGAGAATGATATCGAAGTGTGGGAGAGTGACCTCGGGGAGTTTGTCGTGCAGCTCGATAACGATCACCCCAGTCATATTGTGACACCCATCATTCACAAAAACAAGCGACAGGTCGCCGAGACCTTTAAACAGCATGGGCTAGGGGAGTATACCGAAGATCCACAAACCTTAACACGGCAGGCCCGGAAATTTCTTCGCGAAAAATACCTCTCATCCACCGGCACCATGTCCGGGGGAAATTTTGTTTCGGCCGAATCAGGACGCGTAGTCGTGGTCACCAACGAAGGGAATTGTCGTTTTGGTTTGGCTGGCGCCAAAGTCTACATCGCCGTGGTGGGAATTGAGAAGATCATCCCGACCGATGAGGATCTGACACTTTACTTGAATCTGCTGGCCCGCTCATCAACGGCTCAACATTGGTCGGTGTATACCGAGTTTATGAGCGGTCCTCGTTCGGAAAATCAGCCGGAAGGCCCTGAGCAGATGCACGTGGTATTCGTGGATAATGGCCGCACGGAAACCCTGGCATCCGATTGCCGGGAAGCACTGCACTGTATTCGATGCGGAGCCTGTTTGAATGTGTGCCCCGTCTTTCGCCAAGCTTCCGGGCATGCCTACCGTCATACCTATCCGGGGCCGATCGGTGCGGTTTTGGCTCCCAATCTTGTGGGCAAAGAAGGATTCCCAGAGTTGGCTGACTTACCCAAAGCTTCCAGTTTATGTGGTGCTTGCAACGAAGTCTGCCCTGTCAATATCCCGATTCCAGACCTGTTACTTAAACTGCGCTACCGTGGGAAAGAAGCGAATGCACCCATGTCCAAGATCTCCGCCCCACCCATGGGCGCCTGGTCCACCATGGCGAGTAGTCCCACTGCGTGGAGTTTGGCACTCAAAGGCGGACACCTCATGAATGTATTTCCCAAGTCGATGGTTCCCGTTCCCTCCATGCAAACCTGGCTCAAGGACCGCACCCTGCCTGCCTGGCAAGGCGGCCAATTCCGCAAATGGCTTAAACAAAGAAAGAAAGCTGACCGATCGGAGGTTTAACCGCTTATAGCCGCTGAACTTACGCTTAAAATCATGTTAGAGAACAAAGAGTTTCTTGGATCTGAGGGGTATTCCTTGATGGGGGCGGCGTTTGAGGTACACAAAGAGCTTGGAGGTGGATTGAGCGAGGAACTGTATCAGGAGAGCTTGGTTCCGAGAAACGCAGTGCCGACAAGACCGGGTGCATTGCAGGCCGGAACAATTGAGTTAGGTTTGAGAGGAATACCATTTTCTTCGAAGAACGAGCTTGAGGTATATTATAAAGGGCAATGCCTGAGAAAGAAATATATACCTGACCTGTTAGTGTGTAGAGTTCCGAGTGTAGCGACATCATAACATTGTGTTTTTAGATATTATATTCTCAATTGTCACTTTTCCGAGGAGGGGACCGACGACATGACCGAATCGAGCGTAGCGACACTTTTCATCTTGGGGAGATATCGGACCGCTAAAGGCGGTTAAAATTTTGGACTCGAGCCACGAACAACAAATTATGAACTATATGCACATAACAAAGAAGGCAGTAGGCTATCTTATCAATTTCGGTCCGAATGTTCCGAGACACGAAGTGGCGACAAGACCGGATGCTCAGCAGACCGGAACACTGGTGGAATGGCGGCGTTTTATCTTAAAAAAATTCATCCCGTCTTCTCGATGATAAGCTCACATTAGCGAGTATAAGCGGTAATCATCTATTTTTGTACAATTTTCCTGGACTCATGAACGATAAAGAAACTGTATTTGCCGCGATCAAGTCGGCCCTCACCGACGTTGAA
>CALGUT010000456.1 GCA_937920335.1 uncultured Opitutales bacterium | reverse complement strand
CTTAACCTTGAGTCCGAACCCGGCAACCAACCAAGCTCCCGTAGTTGTTCCTAAGTTGGCGCCGAAGATGATACCTACACCGGCCTTCAAAGGTATCAGTTCTGCCGAAAGAAAAGATATGGTAATGACCGACACAAGCGAACTGGATTGCATGATGGTCGTCGAAACCACCCCGAAACTCAGACTTTTCCAAAGTTTGTCTGTCGTCCTGCGAAGCAAGCTTTCAAGAACACCACCGGTGAATGCTTTGAAGCCTTCTTCCAGCGCAATCATACCGAACAAGAAGATGGAAACTCCAGCAGCGATCTCCTTGAAGTCCGGACTGACCCAAAACCCATAGGCCAGGAAAGCAAAGATGGTTGGCAAAAGAATTTTCTTAATCATCACATTCTTGCGAAGGCGGGACAGATAAGAACCAAGCAGTTAAAACGTGTCATTCCTTATTTCGAACCGAAGGCTATATTTAACGGGATTTTGCGGTTAGTGATTTAAAAAGCATTGCCACCCTTTGATTATCGCCAGTCGCGAACTGACTTGTCAACCGACTCGCTCCAAATTCGGGACTCACCAATAAAGTATCACCGATTTCATTCAATGTTTGATCCATACGAGTCCTCATTGAAGTATCCAATAACCCAAAGCCGTTCATGAAAATAACTACCAGAGTTTCTTATTATCTCTTACCGCTACTGACTTGGATGGTCGGACTATCAGCAGCTGGTCCGCTGCCGCTTCCCAACGCCCATGCACATAACGACTACGAACATCCACGACCGTTGCTCGATGCACTAGACCAAGGCTTTTGCAGCGTGGAAGCGGATATCCATCTATTCGAAGGTCAGTTGCTGGTCGCACACGACGGGAAAGACCTGAAGCCGGAACTGACTTTGCAGGCGTTGTATTTGAATCCGCTCCAAGAACTGGCTCGCGAGAATCAGGGACGCATTTATCCCGATGGTCCCGAGTTTACCCTACTCATAGACGTAAAGACCGATGGCGAGGAAACCTATCGCGCACTGTCCTACGTTCTTTCTGAATATCAGGAGATTCTTTCGGGAATGCATACACCTAACGAATTCTCCATACGAGCAGTGTCGGTGATCATCAGTGGAAACCGGGCCACCGAAATCATTGCTACCCATAAACCTAGATTGGCAAGTATCGACGGGCGCATTGATGATCTGGATACAACCATGCCCCCCGAGTTGATGCCCTTGATCAGTGATCGTTGGAGCAAGTATTTTAAGTGGACGGGCGAAGGGCCGTTTCCCGAAGCGGAAAAACATAATCTGAAGAAGTTCGTCGATAAGACGCATCGATCTGGTCGGCGTTTCCGGCTCTGGGCCATCCCCGACAAAGAAGTGGTCTGGCGGGAACTACATATCGCAGGTGTTGATCTCATCAACACCGATGATCTCGCTGGCCTGGCAAGCTTCCTGAATTCGAATAAGCGGTGAGACTATTGGGTTTAAGATCCCACCCCTCAGGACTTTTAAGAAAGAAAATAGATCGGTTGTTAATACATTGCGTTCGATCCCTTTTGCACGATCCAGATCTCGTCCTATCCGAAAAAAGCTTACTTCAAACCGTCCGGAGCTAAATCCCCAATTGAACTGGCGAACTCATCAATCGGGTTACTCGCCCCACCCTGCTTAGGTGGAGGCACCTGCGTATCGAATTCATAAGTGGGTTCGATTTGCTGACGTTTCCAAGTATCACGCATTTCCTTCCAGGCACCGAAGAGCGTCCGTGGTGCAGGCATGTCGTCCGCTATTTCTCGGGCAAGCTTCTTCAGGTTGTAACAAGGCACTGCCGCATACATGTGATGCTCAGTATGCCAATTCATGTGCCAATACAAAAACTCAACAAATGGGTTCAGCGTGATGGAACGAGTGTTCTTGCGGAAATCCGGAACAGTGTCGCGCAGTCCGCAGTGCTGAGTCATTCCGGTAAAATACCGTAGCCAATTAGCCGTAAAGGCGAAGTAAGAGATAATAAGCGACAAGACCCAAAGACCGCTGACAATTGAAACAGCTAACAGCGATCCGTGAAATAACAGCTGCAGTCGCGAGAACCACATCGACTTGCGAAATTCAGCTGGCTGATCTTCGTGTAACGCCTGCAGCCATTCACGACTCGGTGCTTTTGTCGATCCCACTACACCGAACGCTGATTTAAATCTAACCCAGATGGTCGAAAGTAGCCCACCCTTGGCAAAGCTCCGTCCTGGTTGCGTGAATACGTTGATGGTAAACAGCTGTAGCAGTAAGCTCCATCGTAGAGATGGCACAAGCGGACTCAGGTTTTCCCGATCAGCTTGAGGGTATTGCGTGTAACGGTGGTGATAAGTATGGCTGCTTCCATAATCGAAGGGATCCCACCAACTCAGGAGGCTTATCAGATAAAGAAAAGATTTATTGAGCCCTTTGCGACGAAACACGGTTCCATGTCCGAGCTCATGGGCCGCAATTCCCGTAAAAAAGCTTCCGATGGTACCATGAATGAACAGTGCAACCGCGAATCCGGCCCAGTTTTGTTGCCACCAACACAGGAAAGTTAAAGCAAAGGTGCCTATAAGTAACAGCAGGTGCCCTCCCGCTTGCACCCAGGCCTGAAGATCACTCCGTTTCGAAAGCCCCCGAAGTTTTGAACGGTCAACCGGACTCCGGTACCACTCTACCCGGAGATCTTTTCTTACTTCACTGAGTGGACGATAGGACATCGGTAATTTACGTATGAATCTAAAATCAAGATATAGCTA
>CALGUT010000455.1 GCA_937920335.1 uncultured Opitutales bacterium | reverse complement strand
CCGTACAAATAACCGACAACGTCTGGGAGTTTTTGTGTTCACCGATGAACTCAGCCAACCATCCCATCGGGACCGCAGGACTTCCACCCCTTGGTGGTTGGTTTGATAGTCAAGGGCGCAAAGTTAAGATCAAATGGGCAGGTGGGTACCCTGACAATGTCCACTACCTCCGTCAGCGCCACACCACTTACACCGTAATTGACGTGAATAATATTGTCAAAGCCGGACGCAACGACGGCCCTGGGTATCAGTTTATCGCTTACGACGAACCCCAGGTCATCGTGCGTTTTCACGATGGCTACACGGGCGATCTACTTTATGCGGAAGGTATTTCGACCTTGGACGCAAAGCCTGAAGGCGAAGCATTTCCGAAGATCAATCGATTCGGACACTGGAATAAGTAGATGAACTGTTTCTATGCTATGGTCTCCTCAAACTGCAGGAAAGGCTCTACACCCCGATTTCACTCCACATGGGAGCAATCAATCTTCAAGGCTTTTAGTCTCCTCTTTTTATCGACAATCAGTCTCCTCGCTGCGTCCCCACCCAACATTGTTTACATTATTTCGGACGACCAGACGTACACAGACTTTGGCTTCATGGGGCACAAACAGGTGCGAACACCACACCTCGATCGACTGGCCGAACAATCCGCTTTCTTCCCCAATGGCTATGTCACAACAAGCGTTTGCCGCCCTTCCTTGGTCACGTTACTAACCGGGCTTTACCCTTTCCAACACGGCGTGCACTTCAACCACCCACCTCCTGGCTTCCGGAAACTCACCCAGGACCCTGAAATCAATAAGGAAGCTTACGACGCCTTGAGAAAAAAAGCCAGTAGTATAATTCTCAATACACCCACCTTGCCTCGTCTATTATCAGAGAACGGATACCGCTGTCTTCAGACCGGAAAGTTCTGGGAAGGCCATTGGCGGAATGCCGGCTTTACTGAAGGCATGACGACAGCGGAGCCGTCGACCGCTCTGAACGGTAATAAGATGCTCGCCAATGGCGACATGGTCGCTCATGGAAATGGCGACGCTGGTCTGGCAATCGGACGAGAGACGCTGCAACCTATCTACGATTTCATTGACGATTGTGACAAGGACCAGCCGTTTATGATCTGGTATGCGCCCTTTCTACCCCACGTGCCACACGATTCTCCTCAAAGATTCTACGACCTCTACAAGAGCAAAAACATACCTTCACATAAACTCTCTTACTACGCTAGTATTAGTTGGTTTGACGAAACGGTAGGTGACCTCATGAGGGCAATCGAGAAACGCGGTCTCAGCGAAAATACGCTGTTCGTTTTCGTAGTCGACAACGGGTTTGAACCGAATCCGGAGAATCCGAATATCTACACCCGAACCAGCAAACGGTCACCTTTCGAACCGGGATTACGAACACCCATTTTGTTGCACTGGAAAGGCGTCACGATACCAACGAGGCAAGAGAAACTGGTCAGCAGCGTCGACCTTTTCCCCACAATCCTTGAAGCGGTTGGCATACAATCAACTCAAACTATCTCAGGGATTAGTCTCTGGGCATCTGCTCTGGGGAGTCACGATAACGATCCTACCCGAGCCGTATTCGGAGACATCTATCCGGGAGATGCATCCACACTCGGCAATCCCGCTCAAGATGTTGCGTATCGCTGGGTTCGCCAGGGAGACTTTAAGCTCATTGTACCTTCTTCGAAGAACCCTTGGGGCAACTACCTTTCTCAGGTCAGCTTGTATGATCTCTCAACGGATCCGCGAGAGACTAATAACCTGCTTCAATCCCACAAGCACCTAGAAACTCTCACAAGATTAACGATGCTCTTAGACGACTGGTGGAAACCCCAACGGTGATGGTTCTAACTCGGCAGCAAGTTCTGCCTTGGCCGCTTTCCCTGATAGATTTGTTTAGCCATTAAATCTGACTAACAACGTAAAAACGAGCCTACCACCTATCCAAATACCGTTCAAATCTTACACATTATATCCAAAGGCAATTACGTTGACCGGCTATCTGGATAAACAGAATTTCCTTGGAACAATTCCTCAACGTTAAACCAACCATGAGCACCATCCCACACTAGCTCTAAGATTCTATCAATGAAACAGAAACAGCATAAGTCGTGTCGACAAACAGATTAATTTCGGTCAAATCTGAAAACGGAACATTGCGATTAGCGCTCGGATCAGGTTGGCGTCAGCCCGGCTTAGTAGAACAAGTGGTTCAGGTAATTGACGAGATCAAGCGTAGTAAAGACCATTCACAACTGGTGTTTAAGGATGAGGGACTGGACCGTGATGACGCACTTGTCAGCGGATTGCTATTGGAAATAGTGGAAGAGGGTAAGGCGCGGGACATGGATATCGATCTCAATGACTTGCCTGAGAAGATAAAGAAACTGCTGGAACTTTCCCTAGTCGTGCCAAGGCAGGACACCAAAGAAGATTCACGGGACAGCATCGTGGTATCTCTGGGTAAATATATGTCCAAGGGCTGGGAACATTTCAACGACTTCATGGAATTCCTCGGGGAACTTATAGTCGCCCTGGGAAGATTAATACGCGGCAAAGCACGCTTTCAGCGACGGGACCTTTGGCTAACCATGCAACAGACAGGAGTGGAAGCCCTTCCTATCGTATCCATCATATCCATACTCATAGGAATGATCCTTGCATTTGTAGGGGGACTGCAACTCGAGAAATTCGGGGCCGCTATATACGTTGTCGATTTAGTAGGCATCGCTATGGCGCGGGAGATGGGCTGTATCATGACCGGCATTATTATGAGTGGTCGTACAGGTGCCGCCTTTGCCGCTCAGATTGGAAGTATGAATGTGAATGAGGAGGTGGATGCGTTGGAGACGCTTACCCTTTCCCCAATGGAATTCCTCGTCTTGCCTCGTATGCTGGCAATGATTATGATGATGCCGTTGCTAACGATCTATTCGGACCTTCTAGGTTGCTTCGGGAGCGCCATTGTAGCTCTCAGTCTTGATATAACGCCTGCTCAATACATCAATCAATTGCTGGCAGCGCTCGACCTCCGGCACTTAAGTATTGGTATTGGAAAATCGTTCCTATTCGGAATCATCGTCGCAAGCGCTGGTTGTTTCTATGGCCTGAGAAGTGGTCGTAGCTCAGCTG
>CALGUT010000454.1 GCA_937920335.1 uncultured Opitutales bacterium | reverse complement strand
TGTCTGCTACCATTCGAAGAAATATGGTCTTCGGTTTTTGAATGACTAAACCGCCGATGAGTAAACCTGCTTTACCGTTTCCTGGATTAACCATGCCGCGAGTTGAAAGGTTTATTAACGCATCCTCGCCTCCACTAATCGGAGCCAATTGTCCGCGGATTTCCCCATCTGGAAAACCTGCTTCTACCTCGTCAACAATGCAGCTTGTGTGGAAGTTTAAGTAAGTCTTACCCGCCAAAAGATCGGCCAGATTCATAACTGGAAACTCAACGTTCTCAATCGCAATAGAATAGAAATCACCGATAACCGTGTAAGCAGATTGATCTCCGATATTGTAAATTACGCTGCCAGATTCTTCTGGAGCGCCGACGTGAATATGAGACATCGAAAGGGGAGCTCCTAGATCAAAGAGATTGACGGTGAGGTCGAACGTATTCGTTTCCGTATCAAGGCTAAGAACCGCAGATCCTGTGGCTTTCGAATCTGTCATCGCTTGGACACCATCTATTGGGCCACCGAATTTCAGAATAGCTGCCTGACTTAGTGTTACTAGGCGAAAGGTCGCTGCTACGGCTGTAGCAATAGTTTTTGATTTCATAACGAGAAAATAAGAGAAACCCCTACATGGTTAAGTATAAGCACTTAATAGGTGAAGGTATAAAATACTAGCATCTTTTTGCAAGATATTCGTGGTTAGTTTTCGGCATAGCTTGATTTTGATTATAGAGACTAAGACCTCATTCTTTGTCTATTTGATCTGGATCCGTTCCAATGTGATCATAGTCTCAGCTGATATATGAATTATCTAAGAATTCTGGTTGTCTTTGGTTTTTATAGTGTGCTTGGAGTATATCCAGGCCTTGCGAGTGGACCCAATGTCCTCTTCATCGTCAGCGATGATCTGACGGCTTGCTTGGGGTCTTATGGTAATGAGGTCTGCGAAACGCCTAATTTAGATAGACTCGCCAGCGAAGGGGTACAATTCAACCGTGCCTACTGTCAGTATCCTGTCTGCGGACCTTCACGTGCGTCTTTCATGAGTGGTTTGTACCCTAAACGAACGGAGATGTTGGGTAACAACTATACGCTAGGGAGCTACAAGGTTTTGAATCCTGCTTTGTCTAATCATCCTAGTATCGGCGAACTCTTGCGGACCAATGGTTATGTTTCACTGCGTGTATCAAAAATTTATCATATGGGCGTGCCAGGTGGAATTGAGGCAGGTGATGCAGGGGGCGATGAGCCCGATTCATGGGATCGAGCTTTCAACGTGATGGCGCCTGAGACTGCGAGTCCGGGGAAGCTGGAGTTGTTGTCGCCGAAGCGAAAACACTACGGGTCAAATTTTGCCAGAATCATTGTGCCGGATGATCTGATTGAAACTCAGGCCGATATCCTTGCGACGAATCAAGCGATTGCCATCTTGGAAAGCCGAGCTCGGGATGGAGATCATTCAAAATTTCTACGGCATGAAGATGCATTTTTTCTAGCTGTTGGATTTGTGCGGCCTCACGTCCCGCTGGTTGCACCGAAGTCCTGGTTCGATAAATATCCAGAAGATGAATCGGTATTACCCTATGCGCCGGAGGGAGATTTGGAAGACGTACCAACGCTCGCAAAGACCAATGCGAATGAATTGAAATATGGCATGAGTGAACTGCAACAGAAGCAGTCGTTGGCAGCCTATTATGCGAGCGTATCGTTTATGGACGAGCAAGTTGGTCGCTTACTTGATACTTTGGATCGACTCGATCTTCGTAAGGACACCGTTGTTATCTTTACGTCCGACCACGGTTATAACCTCGGGCACCACACCCTTTGGCAGAAGGGCAGTTTGTTTGAAAACAGCGTAAGAGTGCCTCTGTTAATTTCTGCGCCCGGTTTTGAGTCTGCCGCTGGAAAAAGTTCTGATGCCCTGGTTGAGTTGGTTGATCTGTATCCTACTATTGCTGAATTGACTGGCTTATCACATAAGGTGCCATCGAATCTGGATGGTGCGAGCCTCACAGGCTTGTTGAGAAATCCTTCTGATATCAAAGGGCATTCAGAGGCCTACACGGTAGTTGGTAACAAGCAGAAAATGGGTGAATCCATCAAGACGGATCGCTTTCGCTACAACTACTGGGTAGATGGCAAAGAAGAGCTCTATGACCAGTTGAAGGATCCTGAGGAATTCACGAATCTGGTTGCCTCTTCAGTGCATGTTAATGTGCTCAACGATATGCGTGCAAAGCTAGCGGAAAAGAACAAGAGTTTTCATAACTAATCATGGTCGATGAAAAACAGACGCTTCTTGGCCGTATTGGTTCATCCTGGAAGGCATCCTTTCGGGACATTGTTCTGATTGTGGTATCGATCCTGATCGCCTTTGCATTGGATGCCTGGTGGCAAAGCGGAAGAGATAACGCGGTGAAGCGTGATCACTTGGAGGCTTTGTTGGATGAGCTTGAGACTACGCATAACCAATTAAGGAGATTTTTGGAGGGTGTCGAAAAATCGGTGGTTGCCTCCAAAGAAATATTACAGCTCATGGGTCCCTCCCCTGAAGTTATTGAATCTTCCGTCCTAGCAGGC
>CALGUT010000453.1 GCA_937920335.1 uncultured Opitutales bacterium | reverse complement strand
TGCTTTGTGGCGATCGGTGCGAGACGAACAACCAGACGCAAATGCTTTAGATACTTTGGAGATGGAAATATCTAACCTCAGAATAGTACCTTTTCCGGTGCGAAATCTGACAGTTAGTGAGTTTTTTTCGTTTTTGAGCGAAGCATGTATAAATGCATTAGCTGACTATAAATCTAGTTTAACCGAAGTCATTTTTAAGACTGAGAATAAGGAAGAGACGGATCGAGGTATCGATAAATCTGGGGTTCTTAATTCTTTTCCGATGCTTAAGCATTGGGGCAGATTAAGAGAGGAGACTTTCCCCAAAATTAATCCATTGGAAATCCTTGGGAGTTTTTTTGATGTACGGTTATCGCCTCCAAATACGATTATATTTGGCCTAGAAGAATACTTTTATAAATTAGAACCCTCTTCCGAACACTATTACGAGGAGGTTCAGTGGGAAGGTGATTCTTTTGATCTCAAAATTCTTCTATATCACGAAAAACAATACGGCAATCAACCTAAAGGGATTCATCGATTCGGGGAGTGGTACATGACAGGTGAAACCCTACCGATGACAATTTCAAAAATGGTGGAAATTTATGAAAAAGCGCCGGGAGCGGAGCACTCCGATGAATTGCATGAAATCCGATTGTACAATAAATGGAATAACTCTCCTGGTGATTGGGGAATATCTATTTTTTCCTTTCGACAACCAACCGAAAAAGCTAAAACCATTAGCCTAAAGGACACAGGTTATCTGAGTCTTTTTTCCGGTGAAGAAATGGAAACTTTCCTATCCGCTGACAAACTTGACTACAACCATGAATGGGTTGATTCCAAGAGTGATCCGCCTATTTCACCTATTGAAGCTCGCAACACCCTGCTTCGATATATTCGGGATGAGTTGAAATTAGAAATGGTTTTAGGAGGTGAGATGATCAGCTTGAAGCGTTATTACCCGACAAATTACTGGTACTATGACATCCACTTTTATGGTACTCCCGATGGTCAAATCAAGGGCATCCATGGATTTCTGCTATTGGATGGTACGGTAATTCCCTTCAGTGAAAAGGATACTTCCGGAACAATTACTATTGGGCTGGATTGAGTTGTCGGTTTTTTTATTAAACAGCTAATTGAAGATTGGGAAGACAGTTACTAGGTAAGATTATCCATTCTGGGAGCTCGCATTTATTGGTGGCGTATTTCAGGAGGTAGTGGGAGCGCTTGTTTGATATTTGCTTAACGTTGGTTCGACCGAAGCTCCCAAAGATGATTGACCAAGGCACTAGGAATAAATCTGTTGGTTAAAGAGATTAGATGGAGGGGGGTTCCGGTATTGTGAGATTCTGTTTTCGGGCAGTATTCAGCCGGTTTGCCCGCCGCAAAGGCAGTTCAATGACTGAACGAAAAAAAGTAAGTGATTTGCCTAACAGGAATATCCGACAGCCTCACTCTCGATCTCCTGGTAATTCTAAAACGCGACTACTTTTTCAAGAGCACCGGCCAATGGCTGTCGGCCATTCCGATGTTTACGCGTGCGTCTCGCTCCCACCGTGCTTGAACGGACTTGTCGTAATTCAGATACAGTTTTTCGTTAATGATCTTCCAGGCTTCGGGATCGACGTTCGCGGTGTAGCCCTGAGAAGCCGCCCACGCGCAGTAGCCTCCGTATTGGGGAGCGTACTTTTCGGGATTGGCTTTAAATAAGTCAAGGTGTGCTTGTGTCGCAAACCGCCACTTGGCTCCACCGTGTTTTATTTCGAATCGCTTGTCTCCTTTGACGGCCGCATCGTCAGTGAAATAGCTCACAGGATCGTAGCCTTTGATCGCAAGGCCTCCGATCGTCGTTTTATTTACAGGAGAAAGCGCGCTGGCCGCAGGGCTGATAATAATGAGTAAGGCTAGTGCGAAGAAAGCGTATACAGGCTGTTTCATAGTGCAAAGCCATGGTAGTCGAATTCTCTCCTGAAAGACGAGGAAAAGTCGTGATTATTCCGTCTAGGGCTCTGCACAATCCTTGGCCTGGGGTAGGCCCTAGTTTTCGTTCCAGGAGTAAGCCGTCATCGTTTTTAATCCGCGGATGAAGACCTGATTGCCTGATACGGCAAGGTGAGCCCAGGTTGGTTCCTTGCTTATCTTCCGCTGATCTGTGATTTGAAAGTCATCTGGATTCGCTTCGAAGAGTAGTAAGTCTCCTTGTTCATCGAGGGCAAGAATCTGGTTTCCGTTTACAACCATCGACCAATATTGGCCGAAGCCCTGTTCACTCTCCCATTGGACCGTGCCCGTTGAGAAGTTGATGCAGTAAAGTTGTTTGTCTCGAGCCTTATGGTAAATGTAGCCGTCCACGATGACAGGTGATGTCATGTAGCCTTCGACTTTCGGTAGCCTCCACTGAAGCTTTGCGGATTGCTTGCCGTCAATCTGCTCGATTTCGAAACAAAATGATCCACCCTCATAGGTGGAAGTGAATATCCGATTTCCTGATACTAACGGGGTTAGGATGTTCATGCCACGGGAAGCTTCTACGGGAGTGGACCAGAGAATTTCTCCGGATTCAGGATCGATTCCGCCGAGCGTGCTTCTGGATTGGACAACAAATTGGCGAATGCCGTGAATCTCGGCCATGACTGGTGACGAGAACGAACCGGCAAACATTCCCTGCCGTTCCTCCATCACACGCCACCAAAAGGCGGTTTTTGCGTGCTTTCACGTTCTTTAAAATCAACCTGCCATATCTCTTTACCGGTTTTTACATCTAGGCAGGTAAGCACGTCCAACATACTCAGAACGTACAGATAATCTCCATCAGTAGCAGGAGTGGATCGAGCCCAACTCCCATTGCGAGCCGCGTAAAAAGGGACCTTCATGGCGCCGCTGGTTGCGAATTCCCACTGTTGTTCGCCCGTGTTGCGATCGAAAGCTCGAACCACTTCTTCTTTTTTGTCCCGCGTTTCTACGGAGAATACCAAATCGGTTGTCAAAACAGGACTGGCGTAACCCTCAGCCAGATCTGTGGACCAGAGCTCCTTGAGGCTGTGATGGCTTAATGAGTTTGGCCACTCGCTTCTTGCAATTTGCCCATCCCGGTTTGGCCCGCGCCATTGGGTCCAATCTTCTGAGACAACTCCAGCCAGGGCCGTTTGAAACAACAGATAAGCGGCAATCCCAAAGAAAGTGAGCCGAACGATATTGTAGGAGGGTGGTTTTAAACGATAGTCCATATTATTTGAAGATTCTGATCAGCTGTCTTCGAAGGGACTCGTCGAATCTGAATCGTCAACGAAGGCTATTGGCTTACTCAGCTTTAAATGATCCGAATCCGATCCAATTTGAATTTAAAAGTTGAGCTGCTGATCTACGGAGATGATAAATACAACGGTATGACGGGACACGGCGTGTTGCTTTTGTTCCTACAATCAATGAAATTTCTACCCCAGTTCGTTGGCTTGTTAATGGTCGCTTCGGCTCTTCATGGCATTTCCGAAGAGCAGATGGAGTTTTTTGAAAACAAGATCCGTCCGGTACTCGCGGAGAGTTGTTACGAATGCCACAATAGCGTGAATAAGCAGAAGGCGGGGTTGGCTCTCGATTATCGTGACGCGCTTCTTGCTGGTAGTGAAGATGGCGACGTGATCGTTGCTGGTGATCCTGAAGCAAGTGTTCTAATCTGGGCGATACGGCATCAGGATGGTTACGAAATGCCTGAGAGTGGACCGAAGCTCGAAGATGCTGTGATTGCGGATTTTGAGGAGTGGATTCGAATGGGAGCTCCAGATCCTAGAGACAAGAAACCTACTCAGTTGGACTTGGATAATGCGGTCGCTTGGGAAAGTCTTTTGGAGAAACGCAGTGAGTGGTGGTCGTTCCAACCACTTAAGAAAACGAAGCCGCCTAGAATTGCTGATGAAGCATGGAGTGAGCATCCGATTGACCGATTCATTTTTGGGGCGCTTGAGGAGCAAGGCCTTGAACCACAGATCCTAGCTAATCCTGAGGTATTAGTTCGACGGGTACACCTGATTCTAATAGGATTGCCACCTAAGCCTGAGGTAGTCAGCGCCTTTCTAAAGGATCCATCGACCGAAGCTTATCGAAACTTGGTGGATGACCTATTGGGCTCTGATGCTTACGGCGAAAGGTGGGCGCGACACTGGATGGATTGGTATCGATACTCGGAATCCCATGGAAGTGAAGGGGACCCGAAACTACCCTATGCGAACATTTATCGTGACTATCTGATTCGTGCACTCAATGAGGATGTTCCCTACGATCAGCTATTACGCGAACATATTGCGGGGGATTTACTGAAGCGACCTCGAATCAATAGGGAGCTTGAGATCAACGAGTCGGCGATTGGCCCGGCGCATCTCCGTATGCTACCTCATGGGTTTGGTGTCACGGATGTGTATCAGGAGCAGATTTCAAACATCGATAACCAGATTGATGTCATCTCGAAGTCTATGCTTGGGATAACAGTTTCTTGCGCCCGTTGTCATAATCACAAGTTCGATCCCATCAGCCAAAAAGACTTTTATCGGTTTTATGGTATCATGGCCAGTAATCGCCCGGGTACCCTAAATGTAGATACGCCAGAGAAACAGAACCTACACAAAAAGACCTTGGCGCGGATGAAGCCCAAGATCCGGAAAGGGATGGCCGACTATTGGTTGGGATACGTGGATAAAGCGGTCGATAAGCTGGGCGTATTTCCATTTGAGGAAACCGCGGAGGACAAAGAGTTAATCGCGGAGCTGGCCAAGGACAAAAAGAGGAGGAAAAAAGAAATCCCAACCAAACCGGTAGCGCTCAACCAATTGATGCTCAAAGCAGAAATGAGTCAGATCGGAAGCTACCATCCGTTTTCAGGAATGAAGGAGTGGCTAGGACTACCTGCTATAGAAATGGTGTCGGTAATTGAGGAGCAAAGCGTTGCACATGCTGCAGATCAAAAGATCAACGCGGATGCGAAAAGAAGCTCGACCTTTTACGCAGACCTACGTGATCAGGCAACGTTCGATGCTTGGTATAAAAGCGGGAATGGCCTGGAGACGAAGGTAAGTCCGGCAGGATCATTTGCGGTAGCGGGCGAAGGTGGGTTCGCGTTGACTGGTATTTACCCGGCCGGGATTTACACCCACCTGATTTCTTCTAAGCACAATGCGACGCTGGCCTCACCGTATCACGTGGCGAAAGGAGACTATAGTTTTGTAAACGCTGTGGGTGGCGGAGGAGCACTTCGTATGTCTGCCCGCAACTACCCGCTCGACCAGGGATTGCACCCTTACAATAGTGCGGAGAGCGGGCACTTGGCACTCAACCGGTTTAAGAAATATACGTTCTGGAATGACGAGATCGTTCATTACCAATTTAACACAGCGAATGATAGGCCGGTTGGTCGCGGCGAGGATCGTTCTTGGTTCGGAGTGACTGAAGTGATCGCTGGCGATGTGAATCTAAGGAACCTGGGGACACCTTTGTTTACGGTATTGGAAGACACGAGTAACATCGTGGACCGTGAATCTCTACTCCGTGCCTATGGGCAAGCGCTGCGCGAATCTATTTTGTCGTGGAAGCGATCAAATATGAGTGATGCACAGGCCCAATTCCTGAGTGCATTTGTGCGGTTCAACTTTCTGCCTAATGAGATTGCCGATCTTCCTCCTGAGTTGGCCGTCCTGATCGAAAGCTATCGAGAATTGGAAAATGAGATCCCGGTACCGACCCGGGCGCCGGGCCTGCTCGAAGGGGATATTGTGAATCAACCGCTGTTGCTTCGAGGTGACTATAAGCAGGAAGGCGAAGAGGTTCCCCGTCAGTTTCTCGAAGTATTCAGTAGTAAGCCATACAGCGGCAAGAACTCGGGTCGCCTCGAGTTGGCTGATGATATCACGGGACGAACCAATACTTTGAAGTCTCGTGTGCTGGTTAACCGTTTGTGGAGCTATGTGTTTGGGAATGGCATTGTTGCTTCGACTGATAATTTTGGCCGCCTTGGGAAGAAGCCTACGCACCCGGATCTGCTCGACTATCTGGCGCTCGATTTTGAGAGCAACGGTTGGTCTATCAAAAATTCCCTCCGAAAACTGGTGCTCAGTCGCGCGTTCCGTTCGGGAAGCGGCGCACCTATGGACGCTCAGGAGAAAGATCCAGAGAATCTTTACTTATCCTATTTCACACCCCGCCGGTTGGATGCGGAGGCAATTATGGACTCGGTAAACAGTGTTGCTCGCGACGATTTCCAGAGGAGTGTTTATAAACCGGTTATCCGAAACAGTTTGGATCCCTTTCTTAGTGCCTTCAACCTTCCGATTCCGACTTCGACGATCAGTAAGCGCGATAGCACTAATGTTCCTGCGCAGGCATTAACCATGATGAACGGGGCCTTCGTACAAGAGTCAGCCCGAGTGTGGGCTAACAATGTTCAGTCGACTCTGGAGGGAGCTTCAACCAGCGAAAAAATTGAAGCGCTGTTTATGGCTGCTTTCTCTCGCCAGCCTAGCGCCGCAGAACTGGATCAACTCCTCGAGTATCATGCGAGTAACAGCAATGCAGATACGGCTTTGAAAAATATAGCATTCGCGCTGCTCAACACCAAAGAATTTATCTATGTCTATTAACCTCCATAACCGTCGCGAGTTCTTAAAACTGACTTCCAAAGG
>CALGUT010000452.1 GCA_937920335.1 uncultured Opitutales bacterium | reverse complement strand
GTTGATGCGTTGGCTGCCATCCCGGGCGCACGACAATGGGCTGTTTATAATATTCAGCAACGGGGTCGGGATCGATGACAATGAAGTCAGGACCGGTAACGCGATGGTGATTGATCCCTACGGTCGGATTCTTGCAGAAACCTGGTCAGCAGATAATACCATGGTATTAGCGGATTTGGATTTGGACCTGCTGGAAACAAGTTCAGGACGTCGTTGGATGCGTGGCCGTCGGCCAGAACTGTATGGCGGCATTGCTGAAGTATCGGGGAATGAAATC
Source organism: uncultured Opitutales bacterium (assembly GCA_937920335.1). Classification (GTDB taxonomy): domain Bacteria; phylum Verrucomicrobiota; class Verrucomicrobiia; order Opitutales; family UBA2995; genus UBA2995. The sequence continues at coordinate 1,702 of CALGUT010000452.1, read as the reverse complement.
GATGCTCGCGAAGCACGCTTTACTTAATGCCCGGGAACGCCTAGCCCCAGCTCGGCAGAATAAGTGGAGATCGCTAAGCCCACGCTTGCCCATCTGACTTTTCATTGGCAGTCTGTTTCCCATGAAAGCACTTCTAGGATTGCAAAAACACGAGCTCGTCGGCCCCCATGTCCCAGTTCTGGTCCAGTAGAAATTTCAAATTTGGCCATAGCAAACCCTAATCGGCCTACTAACCCCAAAAAGAATCCAACCCATTATGAATGATTTAGAATTTGTCCAAGTGAAGGCGGTATCCATAGCCGTATCGAACGCAGAGCGAGCCAAGCATTTTTACAGAGAAACGCTAGGTCTTCCACCGGACACCATCCAAAATATAGATATGGCCGTTAATATTGGAAATGTCGTTCTGCTTCTTAAACCGGAGGAGGAATGGTATGGAAAACCGACGGAGGAGTTGAACGCCCGCATCACCCTCGAAGTGAAGGATTCCTATGCCACTGAATAGGCATTAATCGAACGGGGTGTTACTATTTCTGATCCGGTAACTGTCTACGATGTAAACCCCATCGGCGCCTTTCTCGACAGCGAGGGAAACAAACTCTGGTTTTGTTCCGATTCAGGGAAAAACTGAACCCGTATTGAAATTTGTGACCATAAGAATGACCCTGTATCCGTTAATAAGTTGGACTAGCCTCCTTGCAGCGGCATGCCTGGCCGCTTCCTTCCTATCTGCGGCTGATCCCGAACTGGAGTCTCGACCCGTGTCGCCTGAGGATAGTCTTGAGTTGATACATGTGCCCGAGGGATTCGAAGTCGAACTGGTCGTTGCTGAGCCGGACGTGATGGATCCGGTGGCATTCACCTGGGGAGCGGATGGACGACTGTGGGTAGCAGAGATGTCCGACTACCCCAATGGCATGGATGGCGAAGGGAAACCCGGCGGACGGGTGCGTTGGCTAGAGGACACCAATAAAGATAGTCGCTATGATCGGTCCGTTTTATTTGCCGAAGGGCTATCGTTTCCCACTGGGATATTGCCTTGGAAGAAGGGCGTTCTGGTTACGGCTGCGCCCATGATCCTCTATCTGGAGGATAGTGATGGTGATGGCGTATCAGACGCGCAGCATGTGTTGTTCGAAGGTTTTTATGAAGGCAATCAACAGTTGCGGGTAAACGGTCTGATTCGCGGTCTGGATAATTGGATCTATTGTGCCAGTGGTGCTCATCGTTCCGGTTATGGGGGTGACAGTGTTGTGATATCTAAGAAAGCGGGTCAGGAGGTCGCATTGGGTAGTCGGGACTTTCGTTTCAACCCCGAGACCGGCGAGCTCGATCCTCTTTCCGGTCCGAGCCAGTTTGGCCGAAATCGCGATGACTGGGGGAATTGGTTTGGTCAAATGAACAGTTACCCTATGTGGCACTATGTCTTACAGGATCAGTACATTCGTCGAAACCCGCATGCCGCCTCTCCGGATCCACGGAAGCAACTCGTGCTGCCGAGGAATCCGAAAGTGTATCCTTACAAAGAATTGCAAAAACGATTTCACAACTATCAGGAATCGGGACGATTTACGTCAGCCTGTGGAAGCATGGTTTATCGAGATAGTCTGTTGTTTCCTGAGTCGAACCTGGACACGATTGATATCTTTACCTGCGAGCCGTTTGGCAATCTGGTTCAACATAACCGTTCATTGGAGGATGG
>CALGUT010000451.1 GCA_937920335.1 uncultured Opitutales bacterium | reverse complement strand
GGGGTTGAACACGGCATACTTGAGAAGAAGGGGGCATGGATATCTTATAAGGGAGATCTCATTGGCCAGGGACGAGAAGCGGCCAAGCAGCATTTGATGGATAACATTGATCAACAGGACGAAATCAAGTCGGCGATCATGGAGAAAGTTAATATCCCAGTAGGGAAAGTGATTGCATCCGGGGATGAGGATGGGGATGAAGGTTAGATTACCTTCATTTAATGGATCTTCAGGACACTTTTACAGCTCTATCGACACCTCATGGTGAGTCTGCACTCGGCATCATTCGCTGCAGCGGTCCCCTGTGCCCGTTTTTAGTATCCGAAATTTTCCATAACACCTCCCCTACCCCTCGCAAAGTATATGTAGCGGACTACCAAAGCTATGAAGGTCAATTCCTGGACAATGTAGTCTATACCTACTTTCAAGATGAACGGTCATACACCGGTGACCCCATGCTTGAGATCTCCTGTCATGGGAACCCATTTATTCTACAACTAGTTCTAGAAGATCTCGTTAAACGAGGCTGTAGACATGCATTACCAGGAGAATTTACGCAGACAGCGTTCCTCAATGGTAGAATGGACCTCAGCCAGGCAGAAGCAGTTATCGACCTGATAAAAGCCCGCACTGACTTATCATTCAAAGCAGCAGCCCACCAACTACAAGGAAGCCTAAGTAGAAGAATTCAAAAGCTCGTTGATGATCTTTTACAAATCACAGCTGAGATCGAAGCCTATATAGATTTTCCAGAAGAGGATCTCCCCACTGACGGTGAAGCAGCACCCATTTCTCGACTTAAGAACCTAGTTACAGAAATCGATAAGCTTTCAGAAACTGCCCGAACTGGTATCTTTTTGCGTGAAGGCGTCAAAGCTATCATTATTGGCGCCCCCAACGCAGGTAAAAGCAGTTTGATGAATCAATTACTCGGTGAAGCACGTTCCATTGTCAGCAATACACCTGGAACAACAAGAGACTATATCGAGGCGTCATTCTTTGTTGAACCCTATCGTATCATTATTATGGATACCGCTGGCCTACATAATACCGTAGACGAAATAGAAAAAGCTGGTATCTCTAAAACATTGGAACAGATAGCTTTAAGTGACCTTATATTATTTACAATCGATGCTTCTTCCTACCCTCCCCTACTCCCCGATGAAGTCTCGTCGGTACTCAATCGAGACAACACCATACTAATTCATAATAAATCAGACCTCCAACAACATCCATCAGCTGATAAATACCTCGAAGGATTTCACAGAGTTTCAACTTCAGCTCTCGAAGGGTCTGGATTTGATGAACTCACAGATGCGATTAAATTCGTCTTAGGTAACCCAATCGTATCAGAAAAGGGAGACGTCGTAGCCGTAAGTGCAAGGCACCACACTGCCCTCCTTGATGCAGCCCACGATCTTGCAGTCGGGATTCAATTGTTAGAAAACGAAGAGCCTGCTGAACTGGCTGCCAGTCATTTGAGAGACGCCATGGGTAATCTTGGAAAAGTTATCGGACAAGTCGATAACGAACGAATGTTGGATAAACTTTTTGCGAGCTTCTGTATCGGTAAGTAAATGCGTATCAGCAACAAATACCCTTTTGATGTAATAGTATGCGGAGCAGGTCATGCTGGAGCTGAAGCAGCCCTAGCAGCAGCTAGAATGGGAGCCCGCACCCTACTCCTTTCCGGAAATATTGATACCATTGGCGCCATGAGCTGCAACCCCGCTATCGGGGGGCAAGCAAAAGGTCATATAGTGAGAGAGATTGACGCGCTTGGGGGTGAGATGGCTGTCAACGCCGATGCCACTGGAATACAATTTCGTCTGCTAAACGCGTCCAAAGGAGAAGCGGTACAAGCGCCAAGAGTCCAGTCCGACAAAAAGGCATATCAATTTAGGCTCAAACATACAATCGAACATCAAAAGCACCTCACTCTATTCCAGGCTACCGTAACCGGCCTTATTTTTAAAGGAGACAAGGTTGTTGGCTGTAAGACTAACTTGGGCCTGGAATTTTTTGGAACGACCATTGTCGTTACCACCGGAACCTTCTTGCGAGGATTAATGCACGTAGGTAGAAACAAGAATCCAGGCGGGCGTATGGGCGATTTTAGTGTGGAATCCCTTTCCGATAGCTTTTTGGAGGCTGGAATAGAACTTCAACGGCTAAAAACGGGTACGCCGCCGCGTATTTTGGGTCGAACTATCGATTTCTCGGAACTTGAAGAACAACCTGGAGATGCCGAACCCACCTTGTTCGGTTTCTACGACACTCGTGAAAACTATGACATGTTCCACGTGGAACATCCCGGCGAATCCAAACTCGGATGGCCCCCCGGCGAAAACCAAGTTTCTTGCTGGATTACTTATACCAGCGAGAAAACCCATGATGTCATTCGGGACAATTTGCACCTTTCAGCAATGTATTCCGGCGCTATTGAGGGAACCGGACCACGCTACTGCCCAAGCATCGAGGATAAGATCGTCCGCTTCTGTGACAAAGATAGGCATAGACTGTTCTTGGAACCGGAGGGCAGAAATACTAATGAATACTACATAAATGGGTTATCAACGAGTTTACCATTTACAGTTCAGGAAGAAATACTCGAAACCATACCAGGGCTGGAAGAGGCTCAACTCATGCGTCCGGCCTATGCCGTTGAATATGACTTTGCACCTCCGACCCAACTTTATCCATCCTTACAATCAAAACACGTTGAGAATCTTTTCTTCGCCGGACAAATAAACGGAACCTCTGGATACGAAGAGGCCGCAGGCCAGGGACTAATAGCAGGAATAAATGCCGTAAAGAAGAGTAGGGGAGAAGGTCCATTTGTATTACAAAGGCATGAATCTTACATCGGAGTGCTGATTGATGATCTCGTCACAAAAGGAACTTCTGAACCTTATCGAATGTTCACAAGTAGAGCTGAACATCGACTTTTACTAAACCATAGTAGCGCCGAACTAAGGTTATCAGAGCATGCCGCCAACTCTTCTCTTATATCTCCTAATCGTTGGAATCTAATACGTTACAAAATCGATCAGATTAGTTTCTGGGAACAGGAATTGGAGAAAACCAAGACCCGAGGCGGTAGTCATGCCGAGGCAATTAGAAGAAATGAAGACCATGTAGACTACCCAGATTTATTTGAGGCCGAGACCAAAGAAGTAAAACAGGAGGTTATTTACAAACTACGCTACAAGGGCTATCTTGCCAGGGAACTGAAATTAGTTGAAAGAATGGCCTCAGTAGATAGAATTAAGCTCCCGACTCCGTTCGAGTATACCACAATCAAAGGCTTGAGAAACGAAAGTGCAGCAAAGCTAAATGCCATCCAACCGCTAGATCTTGGACAAGCAAAACGCATCAGCGGCGTAAACCCCTCAGACATTAGCATTTTGATGGTCCTCCTAGAGGCCGGTAAGCTAATATAAACCGGTAATTTTTGTTGCCTAATGATCGAGGCTGATCTTTTAGCTAAAGACACACTTTTAGAGAGAAGACCATGGACTACAGTAACTATAAAATCCTCGTAGTTGACGATGAAGAAGACGTAACAGACTTGGTTCGATATCAACTTGAAGCGGAGCAACTTATCGTCGAAACAATCAATGATCCGAGCCGTACTATTGGCGTTGGTAGGGATTTTATGCCAGATTTATTCATCTTGGACGTTATGATGCCTGGAATAGATGGCATCCAAATCTGTAGAATGATACGAGCTGACAGTAAGTTAAAGCAGGTTCCGATTGTATTTCTCACCGCTAAAACCGGAGATGAAGATCGCATCTTGGGGTTGGAGACCGGCGCTGACGACTACATTTGTAAACCTTTTAATATTAAAGAATTAGTTCTTCGAGTAAAGGCAGTATTAAAGCGATCGAAGTCGACAGGATCGGCAGATACTGATCGTAGCCTAAAGATCCGTGACGTCTATCTGGACGAAGATCATTACCAACTTGAGGTCGAAGGCAAATCAGTCGAACTCACAGCCACGGAGTTCAAATTGCTAAAATTGCTGATCGAGAGAAAGGGTAGGGTGCAGACCCGGGAAAACCTGCTTATGAACGTATGGCACTACGAGAGTGACACCGAGACTCGCACCGTAGACACGCACATACGCAGACTGAGAGAAAAGCTGGGCGGGCAAGCTGATATCATCGAAACGATTCGGGGAGTGGGCTATCGAGTGGTGGAAAGTTAGGCTATGGATGCTTTCATCATCCTAATACTGATCGGCCTACTACTCTATTTTTTCCGTAAATACCTGCTCTATCGGAATTACGTGAAGCATTTAGCCGATTCTTTGAAGGTTAGGCAGAGTTACCTATACGAAGGAGATTCAGAGCCAGGATCATCGAAACAAATGGTGAAGCTGACCGAACGCATCAACTCACTCATTAAAGATAATACAAGGCTTCAACAAAAACAGGCCAGCCACCTGGGACAGCTCGAAGCAACGCTGGAGAATATGCTGGAAGGGGTTATCGTCCTCGACCACAAAAACCATATACTACTGGCTAACAACGCCTTGAGAGATTCATTCAGTAGTTGGATTGGGAAAAGCGAAATCGTAGGGCAAAGGCTCGAAGCTCTATTTTCGAGCTCAAAACTCAGGTCATTCATTGACAGCATCAAGGCTGGTGGCGCCAACAAACCCGAAGAGGTGGAACTCATTCACGCAAGCGACAGACGGTGGGTCCGGGTCTCCGGCGCGCAAGCAAGATCGGATACCAACGACTCAGACGCACTAATTATGTTGATATTCTACGAAATCACTCACCAAAAAGAGCTCGAAGCCGTTCGCCGGGAATTTGTTGCAAATGTCTCTCACGAACTCAGGACACCCGTTACAATAATTAAGGGGTATGTTGATACGCTGACCCAGGATTACGAAACCATGTCTGAAAGCAACAAACGCTTATTTCTCAAAAAACTAAAGAAAAACGCGGATCGCATGAACGATCTACTCGTGGACCTTCTTTCTTTGGCTAAAATCGAGTCTACGGAACCTGGCACATCTTTTGAAAGGGTAGGGCTCAATGCGCTCATCCGCCAGGTCCTGGCGAACTACACGGACCGCCTCCTCGACCACAAAATGGAGTTGGAACTCCAACTATCTGATACCGAGATACTGCTTCAAGCTGACCGAAGTAAACTGGAACAGGTCTTTGAAAACCTATTCCACAACGCCGCCAAATACACACCTGAACAGTCGACCCTAAGAGTAGGAACCCACCAAAACGAAGGAGAAGTCCAGATCTGGGTCGAAGACAATGGGGAGGGTATTCCTGAAGCTGACTTACCCCGGATTTTCGAACGCTTTTACCGGGTTGAAAAAGGAAGATCGCGCGACAAGGGAGGAACAGGGCTTGGGCTCAGTATTGTGAAGCGAATCGTCGCACTTCATAATGGCTCCGTGATTGCCAAAAACGCAGAGGGCGGCGGACTCAGTATCAAGATGAGGATTCCGACCGTTTAGAATGACCAAGCTCTACATACACTCCACCGACCCGGGGATAGCCGAGAAGATCAAGCCTGAGGTTTACCAGAAGATATTGGAGCGAAGGCGACACACTCAGGAGCTCATTGGCGAAACCTTAGAGAACACGGAGACCATCACCCTAGAAATTGGGTGTGGCCACGGTCACTTTTTGACTGAGTATGGTAAACGCTTTCCCAACGAAATCTGCGTAGGTATCGACGTCAACCGCGGACGAATATACAAAGCCCGCAGAAAGGTAGAGCGCGCGCTCCTAACCAACGTGCATTTTATCGAATGCGAAAGCCTCGAATTTCTAGCTCTACTGCCCGATAAAATCAGGATTCAGAAAACGTGGATTCTTTACCCCGATCCTTGGCCCAAGAAGCGCCACTTAAAGAACCGAATCATACAGGCGAAATTTCTAGAGGCCCTCGGGAAGAAATGTAAACAACAGGGAAGACTCTACTTACGGTCCGACTACGAACCCTATTTGGAATGGTCTTCTGAACTCATCGCCGAGTCACCGAATTGGGAACCAACCGATGACTATGAGTGGCCTGAAATAACGACTACCGTCTTTCAGGAACTAACAGATAACCGTCACTTCTCGATGGTAGCACAGCTAGAGCCATCTAAATAGGCTCACCAGAAAAAACTGACCGATCACCGCTATCCCGATAATCAAAGCGACAGAAAATGAGAAAACGCTGAACCCGAGTCTCCTCTGGAGAAATCGCGGAGGAGGTCCCTTAGACGACCCATCCGACGACACCGATACAGAAGCCCCTAACTTGAGCTTCTTACTCTTGTAAATTGACCCGGTTAAATCTCTCGGTTGTGGCATAGCTTTAGCATCCTTAATATGGACTATCAAATTAATCCTTCGAATGACCCCCAACAGTCAAGTATCACTAATTATAATGAAGGATTTTCATTTTTTGTAAATGGGGGTTGACCCCAACTAGGTGTTTCTTCAATTCAATTTGCCTTTTAAGCAGTCTGGGTTGGCACTGATGAGAAATTTTAGAAAACTTTCCACAAAACGAGTATCATACATAGCTTCCATCATTGGCTTTAGCTGTCTCCTGATACCAAACGCCCATGCCGCTAGTCTCAAAGCAACCGAAATTACCAACATCTTTGGACTACCGATCACCAACTCTATGGTTACCGGCTGGGTTTTATCAGCGGTCCTGATTCTCGTTATCCGAGCTGCAGTCAAAAAGCCGAAGCTGATTCCAAGCGGTGGTCAAGTAGTTGTAGAGACCCTAGTCGAAGGCGTAAAAGACCTTATCGAACCAATCGTAGGGAAGAAGCTGGTCAGGCCAACGTTTCCTCTTCTGGTTGGCTTCTTTACCTTTATTCTTTTTCATAATTGGAGCGGCCTACTTCCTGGCGTTGGGACCATTGGGTTCATCGACAGCCATGGACACTTCGAGTCCTATATTCGTCCAGCCAATGCTGACTTAAACATGACGCTCGCGCTCGCGCTGGTTCACTTTGTTGCTTGGGTTTATTTCGTGATGAAATACGCCGGACCGAAACTCCTTATCTTTGATCTATTCGGCAACAAGGCCGATAAGAAAGAAACTCCGGCAGTCCTCTTCTATTTCCTAACACTCGTATTTCTCGTCGTGGGTGTCATCGAAGTTGTTTCTATCGTTTTCAGAAACGTCTCACTGCCGTTTCGATTGTTTGGTAACGTTTTTGGTGGAGAGAACCTTCTGCACAGCATGACCAGTCTCATCGGCTGGATCGTTCCTGTACCTTTCTATTTTCTAGAGCTGCTAATCGGCTTTGTTCAAGCGCTCGTCTTCACTCTTTTGGTTGCCGTCTACATCGGATTGATCTGCAACCATGATTCCGAGGAACATGCTCACTAATAAATAAACAATTTCTAGGCCGTACCAAGCCAGTCGCAAGACACCGATGTTTGGGGGCCGTGAACCTAGTTAACACATAATCACACATAAAATGATCGAAGTAATCGCGCAAATGACAGGAAGTATTCAAGGAGCCCTAGGATGTCTGGGTGCCGCAATCGGGGTAGGACTCGTAGGTGCTAAAGCAGCTGAAAGCGTTGGCCGCAATCCCGGCGCGTCAGGAAAGATCCTTGTTCAAGCTATTATTGGTATGGCTCTCGCGGAAGCGGTAGCCTTCTATGCTATCTTTCTTTAATAATAAACTTTGGAGGTGTGGCTTAGCCGCTAGGCCACACCTCAATCTTTTACGATGGTTGATAACATTCTAATTTTCGCAGCAACCGAGGCCGGAGCCGGAGAGGGTTCCCCCATCGTAGTGCTATTTGACAAGTTCGGTGTAGAGCTTCCATTTCTCATCGCTCAGATCGTCAATTTTGTAGTCGTGGCATTTGTCCTCTACAAGTTCGCTTTCAAACCCGTTTTGGAAACCATCGATGAGCGTCAGAAGAAAATCTCTGACGGATTGAAGTTTTCAGAAGAAGCCGAAGTGAAGCTCGCAGAATCCGAAAAAGAAAAGACAGCCACGATCCAAAAGGCTCAGCAAGAATCCCAAGCTATTATGGCTGAAGCCCGTGAGAATGCTAAAGCCTACTTGGACAAACAAACCCAGGAAGCATCCGGGAAAGCCGAAGAGATGATCTCCAAAGCGAAGGAAGCGATCGAGCTCGAGCGCAAGAAAATGCTCATCGAAGTCCGCGAAGAAGTCACCCGACTCGTCGTTGACACCAGCTCAAAGGTACTGAGCAAAGATCTTTCAGACGACGAAAAGTCACGCTTCAGCAAAACTGCAACCGCAGAACTTTCCAGCGTAGGTTCCTAACGTGAATAAAGACGCCAAACTCAAGCAATTTGCCAAAAAGCTGGCTGAACTGTCTCTTCAAGACGGATTGGTGTCCGCTGAAAAAGTAGATGCCGTCTTGGCGACTTTGAAAACACATCCGCCACGCAAGCCCAAGGCCATTCTAAAACACTACCTCTACTACATTAAACAGGCAGTAAACCGCAGTCGGGCCGTTATTGAATACGCAGGGAAGATCGACGACGCTGGAATCGCAGCCATCGAGAAACACCTGTCAGCCAATTACAATAGAACCATCACCACCACCGCGGTTGAAAACAAGGACCTGATCGCAGGATTCCGCATATCAATCGGGGACGACATATTCGATGCCTCGGTTGCAGGCCGTCTTCAAAACCTCGCAAACTCCGTAAGCTAAACCATTTTTAACAAGTCATGAGCTCGATAATCGAACAAATCGAACAGGAAATCGCCCAACTCCAAACGGCGACCATCAAAAAGAATACCGGCCATATCGTTATGATCGGTGACGGCGTCGCCAAAGTAGATGGCCTCTCAGAGGTTATGTATAACGAAATGGTTGAATTTCCAGGTGGGCTCACCGGAATCGCGCTAAACCTTGAAGAAGAGGAGGTTGGGTGTGTGATCCTTGGAGATACCAGTCACCTTAAAGAAGGCGATGAGGTAAAAACCACCGGCAAACTGCTTTCAGTTCCTGTTGGAAAAGGGCTGCTTGGCCGTGTAGTTGACGCTCTCGGAAATCCCGTTGACGGCAAAGGACCCATTGAGGCAACTGAATTTAACCCACTCGAAAAAATTGCACCCGGGATCATCCCACGCCAATCAGTCGATCAACCATTACAGACTGGCATTATGCCGATCGATGCAATGATCCCAGTTGGCCGCGGCCAACGTGAGCTCATTATTGGTGATCGTCAGACCGGTAAAACAACGATCGCGATTGATACCATCATCAACCAGGCGAAGATCAACAACCAGCATAAGCTCGAAGACGGCACCTTCGAGGACGGCTTCCGCCCCGTTTACAGCATCTACGTTGCAATCGGACAGAAGAATTCAAACATCGCTCGGACGATTGGCGTCCTTGAGGCTAACAGTGCACTCGAGTACACCATTCTGGTAACAGCGCCCGCCGCAGACAATCCAGCCAACCAGTATCTGGCACCCTTCGGTGGTTGCGCTATGGGTGAATGGTTCATGCAAAACGGTATGGATGCACTGATCGTCTATGATGACCTTTCCAAACAAGCAGTTGCTTATCGTCAGATTTCCTTGATCCTCAAACGTCCATCAGGTCGTGAAGCGTATCCCGGCGATGTGTTTTATCGCCACTCACGTCTGCTCGAACGTTCCGCTCGCCTGAACAAAGACAATGGAAATGGATCGCTCACCGCTTTGCCAATCATTGAAACTCAAGCCGGTGACGTATCAGCCTACATTCCGACCAATGTGATTTCTATCACCGACGGACAGATTTTCTTGGAAACCGATTTATTCAACCAAGGTATTCGTCCTGCGATCTCGGTGGGACTCTCAGTATCTCGTGTAGGATCAGCAGCGCAGATTAAGGCAATCAAACAGGTTGCTGGATCCATCAAACTCGAGCTCGCTCAGTTCCGTGAACTCCAGGCATTCGCTCAGTTCGGTTCGGACCTCGACGCTAAGACCAAAGCTCAACTCGATCGCGGGTCACGCATCGTAGAAATATTCAAGCAACCTGCGTTCTCGCCGAAGACTGCTGAGGTGCAAGTGGTGATGCTATGGGCCGTCCAAAACGGATTTGTGGACAGCATCGATGTAGCAGATGTTGCATCAGCCATGAGTAACCTCGAAGAGAACCTCACCTCTGCAAAACCCGGATTACTGAAACAAATTCGCGACGAAAAGAAATTGTCAGACGAACTCGCTGCCGACGTAAAATCAGCAGTCGAATCTTGGAAATCGGGTTACGCTAGCTAGGAAGCGAAATGGCAAATCTACGCGACATCAGGCGCCGAATAAAATCGGTCAAGAACACCTCCCAGATCACCCGGGCGATGCAACTGGTCGCTGCGTCTAAGATGAAACGTGCTCAAGATGCTGCGTTAGCTGGTAGACCTTACGCTCAGCTACTCGCGAGAATCATGGGTCCCGTCGCTGACGGTGTTTTCGATTTTACCCATCCGTTCATGGAAGAGCGCACGGTAAAAACTCGAGGTATTATTCTGGTGAGTACCGATAAAGGCTTGTGCGGTGGTTTGAACGGAAACCTGTTTAGAGAACTCCCCGCAAAAGACGAATCTATCAAGTACATCACGATAGGTCGAAAGGCCTCCCAATATGTCAGCCGATCCGGTCGCGATCTGATTGCCGACTTCACCGTTTCGGACAGCACGACCTTCCCAGAAGTAAAAACCGTCATCGAGTTTGCCATCAAGGCATTCTCAGAGGGTACCATCGATACGCTGGAAGTTCTATACTCAGCATTTATCAATACGCTGAAACAAGAACCACGCCTCTTTCCCTTACTTCCCATATCAGGCATCGATGTAGTTCTAAAGTCTCTCGGATTGGAAAACGAGGAACCAGATGATCGTGAACTCAACTTCGAACCTTCAGTAGAAACGATCCTTTCAGAATTACTGCCGTTATTCGTTCGTCGGGAATTCTTTTCCATGGTAAAAGGTGCCAAGGCTTCCGAGCACAGTGCACGCATGGTAGCGATGAAGTCTGCCACCGACAACGCGAACAATTTGGTCGACAGTCTAACGCTCGATTACAACAAAGCCCGCCAAGCTGCTATCACCCAGGAAATTCTGGAAATTGCCGCCGCAACCGCCTCCAATAGTTAACACTTTCAAAACAAGACATCCATGAGTAACACAGGAAAAATCGTTCAAGTCATCGGCGCAGTCGTCGACGTCCAATTTGAGCCCGGCAAGGTCCCTGAAATTTATCAGGCACTGGAGATTAAATACACCGTTGATGGTGTGGAATCCGACCTTACCCTGGAAATCCAGCAACACTTGGGTGACGCTGTCGTCCGTGCCGTTGCCATGTCCTCTACAGAAGGTCTTGTTCGAGGAATGAAAGTTAATGATACCGGTTCTCCTATCTCCGTTCCTGTTGGCGAAGGCGTTTTGGGCCGTATCTTTGATGTCACCGGAAAAGCCGTTGACAACAGGGGCCCTGTCAACGCTGACAAGTATTATCCTATTCACCGTCAGGCACCTGCACTGATTGACCAAAGCACAGAGGCTGAGATTCTCGAAACGGGAATCAAGGTCATCGATCTTATCTGTCCCTTCATCAAGGGTGGTAAGGTTGGAGCGTTCGGTGGTGCTGGAGTGGGTAAGACCGTGGTAATCATGGAGCTTATCAACAACATCGCTAAAGCGTACGGGGGTTACTCAGTATTCTGTGGAGTAGGGGAGCGTTCTCGTGAGGGAAATGACCTCTACCACGAAATGTCTGATGCCGGCGTAATCGACCAAGAGAATATCGAGAACTCCAAAGTTGCACTTTGTTACGGTCAAATGAACGAGCCTCCTGGAGCTCGTATGCGCGTGGCCCTATCTGGTCTTTCTATGGCTGAGTATTTCCGCGATGAGAAGAATTTGGATGTACTGCTCTTCGTAGATAATATTTTCCGTTTCTCTCAAGCCGGTTCTGAAGTATCAGCACTCCTTGGTCGTTCTCCTTCTGCGGTAGGTTATCAACCTACACTCGCACAAGAGATGGGAATTCTGCAGGAACGGATCACATCTACCAAGAACGGTTCAATTACTTCTTTCCAGGCGGTATATGTCCCTGCGGATGATTTAACCGACCCTGCTCCCGCAAATACATTTGCTCACTTGGATTCGACCATCGTTCTTGAGCGTCGCATTGCAGAGCTCGGTATTTATCCAGCCGTTGAACCACTGGATTCGTCATCAACCGCCTTGGATCCTGCCATCGTAGGTGAAGAACACTACAAAGTTGCCCGTAGTGTTCAAAATGTTCTCCAACGCTACAAGGATCTACAGGACATCATTGCGATTCTTGGATTGGATGAGTTGAGCCCGGAAGACAAACAGGTGGTGTTCCGCGCCCGCAAAATCCAGAAATTCCTTTCCCAGCCGTTCCACGTGGCAGAAGTTTTCACCGGATTCGGCGGAAAGTATGTTACTACTGAAGAAACCGTCAAAGGATTCAAGATGATCCTCGACGGTGAGCTCGATCACATCGCTGAAAACGACTTCTACATGAAGGGGTCAATTGAAGAAGTGATTGCAGCCTCCGAAGGCAACTAAGACCTACCATGTCCATCCAGCTCGATATCGTAACACCCGAAAAGAAAGTCTACAGCGAGACTGTTGACTCCGTGGTGTTACCTACTACTTCCGGTGACGTCGGGATCCTCCCGGGTCACATCCCTTTGATCACCCAAATCAAGGCCGGGGAATTGGCTATCTCCAAAGATGGGGCCCTTGATCTACTCGCCGTAGATATTGGATTCGCTGAAGTGATCGGCGATACAGTGTCGGTCTTGACGGAGGCAGCTATCGATATTGAAGATATTGATCTAGCTGCGGCTGAAGAAGCCCAGAAACGGGCCGAACAGGCATTAAAAGATGCGGAAGGTCAGGACATTGATCCCGATGAACTACAGGCACTTGAAGCCAAGGTTCGATTCGCAATGGTTCAGCAGCTCGCCAAGAAAAAAGGCAAGTAAACAACTAGGTGTAGCGATGATTGAGAAATCATGGCCTTTCCAACTTCTTGTATCTGCCTAACAGATCAGATTACGGAAGTCTTCAAATTCACCCCGGAAGCCGTTTGGTATTCCTTTGGTTATCACTGCCACCGCATCGTGGGAATGCAATGATTCCAGGTGCGCAATGGATACCTGAAAATCGACAATTTCTTCAACGCCATCCAGTTTTTCATAAACTTGGCGCGCAGCATCCTCGACAAACTTAATGTACGCACCATTGAGTTCGGCAAAAGCCTGTTCATCTTCCCGACGAACCATCACTTGAGTTTCCGTATTCAACGCTTGGGCACATAGTTTTTGAAGCGACTCGAATTCCAGATTCGCTCCCTCCGCTAATTGGATCAACACCCGGGCCTTACTACGCTGCGAATGGGGAATCGAATAGGCATTACGCTCTTCTATCGCATGTTCCGAGAGCTGGTCGGAACAAGGACAGGCCGAGGAATAGACGAAGTCCATTTGGACATTACGATAAAGATGCCCATCGCTACCCAATGAACCCTCCCACATCATCTGATAATACTGATATCCTTCCAACTTGCTCCGCAAAGCCGTTTGAACGATTGGGTAATTAAAAAACAACTTCAGCCGCGCTTCATTACTACCTAGTCTCTCGAGGTACAAACGAAGAATACTTTCGACGGTTTCCCAGGTAAAAACCTCATCCTTGTATTCGTAAAATACACGCAGAATCCGAGACATGTTGATGCCCTTCTTATCCTTATCTAGCGACACAGTTCCATTGACCGAGGTTTCAAGTCTCATGATCTCTCCCGACGGCATAGCAAACCGCAGCGGCAGCTTAAAGTTGGAAATCCCTACTTGGTTGATTCTCACATTCGAACCCAAGATCTTTGCAGACTCTGCATTTTGCATGTCAGGTAACGACGCACGATACTCCTCGTTCGATTCAAATGAATCGTCATAAGAGCGACTGGGCTTGGAAGCTGAGTCAGGAAACGGGTTACTCATAGGTGATTCATCCATATGTATACAGAGCTCGGTCGTAAAAGAGCGGGAAACCTTGCTCAGTAAATCGAATTGGGTCAATGGCTTATCTCAATCTGAACCGCCAATACTATCGCCATTTTTGACTCAAATTTTCTACAGACCCTGGGATTGACTAGTAGGCAGGCATTCGTTCCACTTACCGATTCATTTTTGGGCCCTTAGCTCAGTCGGTTAGAGCAAACGACTCATAATCGTTTGGTCCTCGGTTCAAGTCCGAGAGGGCCCACCATTCTTCGCTACTGATTTCAGTAGCTTACGCGCAGCAAGTTCACCACATCCAGAATACCGCCGCGCCACCCATTTTTCAGATCTAAGAAACGACAACTAACAAACTCCCCAACTCAGTCTTCTTTAGTTGTAACTCAACAACGAAATAACTCTAAGGATCTTATCCTGATCCAAACAGTCTCAATAGGTAGATCGAAATACGCGTCACCTCGAACACGTTTCAGGAATTCGTGCTACGGCGCTTGCTTTCAGATCCTTTTTAGCGACGCTCCGTTACACGCTTTTCACCACTTTGCTAACATGGAACACTATCATAATGAGGGTTATGATATTTACTCAAACCCCGAAGCGTTAAGAACGCTTGAAAACGACTGGCGCTGTGGCCTGCTGCGCGATCGCGTCCAGTGTTGGAAGCATTTTATCCGCAAACACTGGGACCACATTCATCTCTCGTTGGGACCCAACAGAGACGATTTCATGATCCTGGAAACCACGAAATCAAAGCTTAAAGCCGAACGTTTTCTGGATCTTCGATCGGAAATGGAAGATCAAGCCAAAGCCATCCAAGCTGAGATCTGGATTCGAGGAGAACGAGGGGAACACGACAGATATCGAATTTGCCAGGAATGGGCCGCAACCCACGCAGAAACATGGCGACGCTGGCGTATTCAGGAAAACCTGTATGTAGCAGATCAAGTTCTTATCAACCTCTACCGTGAAGTTTCGGCGGAGCTAGGTTTGAACCCTATCTGCCGCTAACGGCTCCTGACTGGAAATCCTCGTCAAACTGAGCTTCAAGATCCTTCCAAATCGAGACGAGTGAGCTCAGCTTATCCGGGTCATGATCTGCTAGATCCTCGAGTTCGGCACGATCGTTACCAATGTTGTAGAGTTCCCATCGATCACCATTGTCCCGACGCATCACTGCTTTCCAATCACCTAAGCGTAGCGCTTGGTTTTCGGTGTGATGAAAAAAGAGGGGACGTTCAGGCCAGTCGGGATCCTCCCCGAAAACAGGAACCAAGCTTTTCCCTGGCAACCTGGGACGATCTGCATGCACAGCCTGTTCCACTCCTGCCAGATCAAGAATCGTAGGAACGATATCAATAAAATGAGATACCGAGTGGCGGAGTTCACCACGTGCCCGAATACCTTTCGGCCAGCTAACGATCATCGGGGATGAAATCCCACCTTCGTGATTCCAGTGCTTGTGAAGTGACAACGGCGAATTCGAAGCTGTCGACCAGCCGGGCCCCAAACACAGATAAGAACCGGCAGAGCCCATCGGTGCGGCCGGATCATGTTTGTCCGCGCGGTTTATAATTTCTCCACTCGCTCCATTATCAACGACGAACATGAAAACCGTATCGTCCGCTTCGCCCATTACCTCGATCTGATTCATGACCCGACCAATCTCCTGATCCATACGATCGATCATAGCGGCATGAATCGCCATTTTCGTTGCCTGAAACCGTTGCTGCTCAGCCGTCAGCTCATCCCAGGGAAATGCGTAGCCGACCTCACCCGTATGAATCTCGTTCACAAGATCTTGCTGCGACAGATTCCAGGAAGGGGCGATATCTCCCCGCCTGTTTGCCAAACCGCTCTTGAATAGACCGAGCTCGTTAACTCTGGCCCAGCGTTCTTTCCGAACAACATCCCAGCCTTTCAAATAGGCGTCCCGATACTTTTCGATATCTTCAGGTAACGCATGCAATGGAAAATGAGGTGCGAAGAATGCCAGATACATGAAGAAAGGTTGATCACCCGTTTGCTCCGCGTGCTCTTTGAGAAAGTCGATCGCGTAATCTCCCTTCGCCACAGTTGAGTAGAACCCCGTATCGCGCTCGACAGCCGGTTGCTTTTCATCATCCAGAAACACTCGCTCCGGACTAAAGAACCGATCTTGGTCCGTGATCATGTAGGACCGATCGAAACCACTAGTCTCAGCATCGACGGGCGTCCCTTTGATATGCCATTTGCCCGAATGATAACTGCGATATCCCTGTTCTTTCAGGTGCAAGGGAAGCAACTTGCTCCAATTGGGCCACTCCTTCCCCCGACGGGGATCCATTCCGACTTGTTGAGCGTAGTAACCCGTCATCAACACGGCTCGTGAAGGCCAGCAACGCCCGGTCGAATACATCTGCGAAAACCGAAGACCGTTTTCAGCCAAGCTATCCAATACGGGAGTCTGGATTTCTCCTCCGAAGCATCCAGCGTCTGAATAGCCCATATCATCGGCTACGACCATGATGATATTCGGCGGTTTTTCAGCACGCGAGATAGTAAGCACTATCAAGAACAAGACGACAGAAGTAGTGCGAAATAGGGGTATCATTGCTTATCAATTCACAACGCTTTGGCTTCTTCATCAAATCAATTCCAGTAAACAGATCCTTTGCCTATTGAAATTTCTCAGTAGATCTCTTTGATCCCTCCTACCTTAATCACCCTTTCCTATGAAATCACGCCCTATCCTTAATACTTCTCTTCTAGCAATAGCGCTGATCGCCAGCGCATCCTCCGTGTTCGCCAAGAGCCACGGTCACAGCTTGGTTACCGGCAACGGCCAACATCGCTTCGAGATTGATACCCATTGGGCATCCTTCGCTGATGGCAACGAAATGGGTTCCACCCACGGAGGCGTCGCGCTGGACAAAAACGGAAACGTCTATGTCACCACCGACAAGGATCGGGGCATCGCGGTGTTTTCTACTGACGGCACTTACCTCAGAAGCCTGGGCGAAGAATACGCTGGGTCCCATTCTTTGGAAATTCGGGAAGAGTATGGAGTCGAATACATTTACGCAGCTCACAAAAACGGTGAACGGGTTATCAAACTCGATCTTCGAGGAACGTTGGTCATGGAGATCAAAAGCACTGACGAACAACCGATTCCTGAGACTTTCAAAGGGCTTACGGCCGTCACTGTCGGCCCCGATGGGCGTATCTATGCAGCCGTCGGCTACGGATCGAACATCATTCACATTTTCAGCCCCAAGGGAAAACTCTTAAAGTCATTCGGAAGTAAAGGCGAAGGACTCGAACAAACCATGGCATGCCACGGTATCACCATA
>CALGUT010000450.1 GCA_937920335.1 uncultured Opitutales bacterium | reverse complement strand
AGGTAGTCGACGAGCTCTGTGAACGCAGCTATCTGTCGACCTGTCGGTTTCGTTTTCTCAAAATTCCCCACCAGACAGATCCCAATACCGTGGTTGTTATAACTCCACTTACTCACATGCCCTCCGTGAAGCTGTTTCGTCCAGCGGGATCCAATTTCAATCTCCCCGTCTTTGGAATCACGTCCGCTCCCGATCACAAAATGATAGGCGAGTCCGTTTTCCATACCGTGCCGTCGGTCTACGCTATCATAGGACTTGGCATTTCCGTAGGGCGTCGCGCTATGATGGGCGATGATATATTTCCATTTGGGACGGTCGAGTTTTACTTTCTCGGTATGGGCTTGCACCGGTTTGATGTATCCCTGCCCGGACGGTATCTTCAACTTCTGTCCTACGACGATCAGGTCCTTACTCAGGCCATTGTAACTCTTGAGCTCTTTCAGGCTTATTCCTTGCCTCCGTGCAATCTGGCTCAGCGTATCCCCCCTTTTCACTACATAGGTAAACCCAGAAGATGCTCCTCGCAAGATCGCAGGACCCGCCAGGAGCATGGCCATACTGTTGAGGAGGAACCGTTGCCTATTCATGATTTTAAAAGGTAGAAGGATTAGGGATCATCGAGTGACGAAGCGACATCAATGATAATAACAACACAGCGAGGTATAAAGTTCCCTACAGACAGCCGTCAAGAATCGAGACTCGGAAAGTTAGCTGGCGTGCATTAACCCAACGAATCGTCGGTTTTGCGGACTCGCCAATGCCCCATTCGCAAAAAAAACACGTGATTGACCTTGCATCTGAAACCAACGGAAATTCGTAGTTGATAGAAAGGAACTAACACTATTCAGTGGCAGGCTTTTTCAAAATTCAAGAAGCCACTTGATTCAAAGAATGCCCAACAGCACATCCAAGGCCGCAGAAACCTGCCAGGAATTCTATTTTAGCTCGAAACAATCGAGAATGGACTGTGTCCCTGAACCTAGAAAAGCCAGAGCCCGGATGATTTGGGAAGTAGGCCAATTAACACCGACTCTTTTTCATGCTCACGCCAGTGAATGATACCGACTTGATCACAGGTATCAACTATGCTAGCAACCACGATCACTCATTTCTATGAAGCGCTTTATCTCCTGTGTCTGCCTAATCATAAGTACCGTTCACTCGCTACCGGCCTTTACGCCGGAAAGTGACGGCATCTACGCGGCAATTACGGTCACATACCGAAATCCTGATCCCGGCGATCAGGAGATAGTCACGGAGGAGATTGCCATTCAGCTTTTCTATACCGAAGCCCCTGTTACGGCGGCCAATTTCGTCGGTCTCGCCGAGGGAACCCTTCAATGGTATGACTTTGAGACAGGCGAAGTCAAAGGCGGTCCAGATACTCCGGAACCCTACTATGATGGCCTTATATTTCACCGCGTCGTTCCCAACTTCGTCATTCAAACCGGATCAAGAAATGGTTTGGGAACAGATGGACCGGGGTGGCAAATTCCCAACGAAATTCATCCTGAACTCAACCATACGGGCGGAGGCGTTGTTTCCATGGCAAACTCCTCCAGCGGATCACAACGCCTCAATTCTGGCGGAAGTCAGTTTTTTATTACCATGGCACAATTCCCCGAGGGACAGGTGAGACTGGACGCATTGAATGGCCGACACTCCATCTTCGCCCAGGTAGTGGACGGCCAATTGTTTGCTCAAGAGATAGCGCGCGCGCCCACCTCGGGCAGCACTCCCCTCGAAGATTGGACAGCTACTATCGACTCCATAGAAATTATCAGAGAAGGAGTCGGCGCGAATTCATGGGATCCTTCGATTTACTGGGATGGGCCGGTTTTCGACTTTCCAGTACTCACAGCCTCTAATACCTACGAAGATCGAGACGATGACCCGGATACCGCCCCGACACGCTCTCTAAAAGTCTCATGGGAAAGAAATCGGGATAGTCTATATTACTTGGAAGACTCCAATGATTTGGGCTCTTGGAGGGTCAATCCCTATGATCGCGGGGTTACACCTACATCGACCCCTGAAGACCCCGTTTTAGCAGAAAGATTCGTTATCGGAGACCTGACTTCCGATAGACGTCATTTCTATCGCCTCATAGAAGCTCAGCTTCCCAGCCTACCCTCACGAGCCGGCGAACGCCTGATTATCACCTTTGACCCGGTAGACTTCGAACAGGACTTACTCGACTTTATACCATACACACCGGAGCAGCTCACTGTTGACTTCTACGACGAGCTCGTAGGTGGGTTTCAATTAAAACGGTCGGACTCCGAGACCCTAAAACCCATCGGGAATATCTTACGGTATGAAAACCTTCCGCTCGGATCAGGACCCCTCGATCGAGACCAAGTCCTTTTGAATTTTGACATTATAGCTCCGATGCAGACCTACCTCGATTACGAGACTCCAACTTCCGGTACTGTTTATATATTCTATCCGGATGGAAGACCTGAAGGCCAATTTGTGACCGGTCTATTTGGTCCCACGGTTACCGGAACTTTTACGATCGAGCCCGGCCAACCCAAAAGAGAATCAGAAAATAAAAATGGCACTCGGCTCACTCTAACCACCGCTTACGACCCCACCAACCGGGATCAAGATCCCGTCACCTTTACCTATACCATAGACCTTTATGGCCAAGTAGATTCCGATAATGAAACCCTGGGTGAATTGCTCGAGGGAGGCTACCGTATCACAAGAAGTGACACCGAATTCATCCAGACCGGCGCACTCATCTATCAATGGCTACTCATCGACGGGGACCGTTATGTTCGAATAGACTTCGATTTTTCAACGGACATACAAGCGCTTCTCGAGAACGATACCGGTGGTAGTGCGGAACTCTTCTTCATCGCGCAAAATACCATCCGCGATGGATCTTTCACCACAGACGTCGGGATAGAAAAGCCAGAACCGCTAGACAAAGAAGGCGACAAACTGATCCTCAGTCTAAGCGAAGTACAACCAGATGGCACTGATCTTGTTCAGTCAGTGATAGACATCGCTTTCTACGATGATTCCAGCGGCGGTTACGAGGCAACCCGAACTGACTCAGAGGC
>CALGUT010000449.1 GCA_937920335.1 uncultured Opitutales bacterium | reverse complement strand
GAGGCCCTTGCGAACATCACTGCATTCTATGCGCACGAAAGCTGCGGACAATGCACACCTTGTCGCGAAGGTTCGCTTTGGAGCAAGAAGATCACCGCTCGGATGTGCACCGGAGGTGCGCGGGAAGAAGACGTCGACCTGCTTTACGATATGGCCGGCAATATTGGTGGCCGGACGGTTTGCCCGATGGGATATTCAACGACCTGGCCAGTCCAAAGCTATATCGACAAATTTCGCGACGAAATCGTTGCCAACGCCAAGGCCAATACCTGCGGCATGAAATCTTACGATGAAAGGCTGATTGAGAAATGAGCGAAGAGCAAAAAGATGACGGCTTAATAAGCGTCTTCATCGATGACGAGGAGGTTCGCTGCAAACCAGGAACCAACTTGGTCGATCTGGTTGCGAGCGTGGGTCAAGAGATCCCCCATTATTGCTACCACCCTAAATTAAGTGTATCTGGAAACTGCCGGATGTGCTTGATTGAGTTGGGAATGCCAGGGCGGGATCGTGCAACGGGGGAACCGATGCTCAATGAGGACGGAACACCGAAGATCATGTTCTTCCCGAATCCGGCGATCGCCTGCGGAACCAAAGCGGGTCCGGGAATGCACGTTCGCACCAAATCTGAGATGGTGAAGAAATGCCGCGAAGGTGTGATGGAGTTTTTACTGATCAATCACCCGCTGGATTGTCCTATTTGTGATCAGGCCGGTGAATGTAAGTTGCAAGAGTTCGCGACCGACTACGGGAAGGGTTACAGCCGATTTGTAGAGCAAAAGGTGGTAAAGCCGAAACGCACGGTTCTTGGACCGCGGGTGATGCTCGATGACGAACGGTGTGTGCTTTGCTCACGCTGTATTCGATTTTCCAAAGAGATTGCGAACGATGATGTCCTGGGCTTCGTCGATCGTGGAAGCTATTCGACGCTTACCTGTTATCCAGGGAAGCAGCTGGAGAATAATTACTCGTTGAATACCGTGGATATTTGTCCGGTGGGTGCACTCACCAGTCGTGATTTCCGATTTAAGATGCGGGTTTGGTTCTTAAAAGAAACGCCCAGTATCTGCACTGAAAGTAGTGTGGGAGTGAATACGTTAGTCGCCAGTCGAGAAGGAAAAATTTATCGGATAACACCTCGCCGTAATGATGACGTGAATGACACGTGGATGCCTGACAGCGGTCGCATGCTTTACAAGGAAGTCGAAGCAGACAATCGATTGTCGGAGGGTGGAAACATTGAGCAAGTCCCTGCTTATCTCGAGAGCGATAAACTTGCTTATGTCGGTTCTGCGAAAGCCAGTGTCGAGGAACTCTACCTGCTTAACCGTCTGAGCCGCGCGACCAAGAGTGTTGCGAATTACGTCGTGGGTCGGACCCAAGAGGGCGATGAACTTTTGATTTCCAATGACGTGAATCCGAATACTCGTGGTGCGTTGAGTGTTGGGTTTATCGAAAGCCTTCCCGGTGCTGAATTGAGCGAGCTGGGTGCTAAAATTGATTCGGGCGATGTCGATACCTTGGTCGTCTATAACGAAGATTTGACCGCTGCTGGAATCAGTGTTGAGCAGCTGGCGAAGGTGAAGATCGTCTACTTTGGAACCGCCTCAAATGCGACCTCCGAGGCCGCAGAGTTGGTTATTCCGACGCAAAGCGTATTTGAGAAAGAAGGCACGTTCATTAATCAGCAGTTCCGCTTACAGAAATTTCTTGAGGCGACTCCTGGTCCGGCAGGTGTCGCAGAAGACCTGGTTTCATTTTCTCGGCTGCTTAATCATATTGAGCCCGACACAGGTAAGCTTGAAACGGCGGAAGCTGTTTGGTCTGAATTGTCTAAAGAGGTGAGTATGTTTGATGGAATCACTTTTGGAGGTTTATCTCCTGAAGGTGTTCAGCTGGATGGCTCTGCATTTAAACATCTGCCATTTTGTGAAGGTAAGACGCTTCACTATGAACCGGCAGTCGAAACCGTGGAGGCTGAAGCCTAAGCCCAATGGAGCTGATTGATTTCTTCTGGATAATCGTCAAAGCCACTATCGTGGCCGTTGCGCTCTTGTCTTTTAGTAACCTGGCCGTGCTTGCCGAGCGCAAGGTATCGAGCTGGATTCAGGGTCGGGTGGGGCCTAATCGTACCAGTATTCCAATCCTTGGTGCCATTCCGGTTATAGGAACTGGATTGACGAAGATGGGTTTATTTCAGCCGGTCGCGGATGGTTTGAAACTCCTGCTTAAAGAAGACCCGGTGCCTGCGCACGTTAATAAATTCTACTTTTTTCTGGCTCCGATAGCAGCGATGATTCCGGCGGTGACCACGGTTGCGGTCGTTCCTGTTGGGCAAATTATCGAGAATGGGGTTGCAGTACCATTGGTGCTGGCCGACCTCGATATCGGGATGCTTTTCATTTTTGCGGTTTCGGCCCTCGGTGTGTATGGGATGATTCTAGCCGGCTGGGCATCGAATAGTAAGTATCCGTTCCTGGGTGGTATTCGTTCGTCGGCACAGATGATTTCCTACGAGCTTTCGATGGGGCTTTCTATCCTACCGGTATTTATGTGGTCAAATGCGCCGGGCGTGGAAAGCGGATTGAGCCTGTTTTCGGTGGTTCAAAATCAGCAGTTTGTCTGGGGTATCATTTTTATGCCGATCTCGGCATTGTTGTTTCTCGTTTCCATATTCGCTGAAACCAATCGCTTACCGTTTGATATGCCGGAGTCTGAATCTGAGCTGGTTGCGGGATTCAATACCGAGTATGGGAGCTTCAAATTTGGATTATTTTTCGCGGCAGAGTATGCACACATTATCGTGGGTTCAGGGATTTTCGCGGCGTTGTTCCTAGGGGGATGGCATCCACTTCCGTTTAATCCGATGGGCTGGGAGCTTCAGCCAAGTGGGTTGTTGGGCGCACTGATCTCTATGGGAATATTCCTGGGGAAGACCTTTTTCGTTGTATTCTTCTTCATCTGGATTCGTTGGACCCTTCCACGCTTCCGTTATGATCAAGTAATGAAACTGGGTTGGACGATGATGCTACCCTTAGCCCTAGTTAACCTAATCGTTTACGCGATCGTCTTCGCGTTTATCGACATGAACTGAGGATTGAACGATGGCCATTAAGAAAATTGAAAGAAAGCCACTGACTCTTGCGGAGAAATCTTATCTTCCGCAAATCGCTTCGGGTTTAAAGATAACGTTGAAGAACATCTTTCGACCGACCGTCACATTGCAATACCCGGAGGAACGTCCGGAGATTCCAGAAGGATACCGTGGAGTCCCCACGTTGGTGAAGGATCCGAATGGGCGTGAAAAATGCGTATCCTGTCAGCTTTGTGAATTCGTGTGCCCGCCGAAGGCAATCCGGATAACGCCTGGTGAGTTGGATGAAGAGTCCGAAAACGCCCACGTTGAAAAAGGACCCAAGGAGTTCGAAGTGAATATGCTTCGTTGTATCTACTGCGGCTTTTGTCAGGAGGTCTGTCCTGAAGAGGCGATTTGGCTTCAAGACACCTTTTCCGTTTCGGGCTACACTCGTGAGGAGCTCGTCTACAAGAAAGATAAACTTTATGAACTCGGCGGCACTTTGCCAGATGACCACCACAAGTGGGATAAGAAAAAGGCGGCCGAAAACTCAGGAAACCCCCATTGACAAACCTTAGCTCCATTCTGACTGCCTAACATGGTTGATTTCCTATTTTACTTATTTGCTTTGATCACGCTTCTCGGCGCTGGTTCGGTTGTGCTAAGTAACAATCCGGTCAATGCGGCGATGTTGCTGATTGTATCTTTTGTTGGGACCGCGTCGCTGTTTGTGATGTTGGGCGCCTACTTTCTGGCGGCTGTTCAGCTGGCTGTATATGCGGGTGCCGTGATCGTTCTCTTTCTGTTTATTGTGATGCTCCTCAATGTAGAGGCGGCTGAGAAGGTCAAACCGAAGTGGATTACCATCTCAGCGGGTTTGATTGCTGGCCTTCTCATGGTGCTTGGGACTCTTAAATTATTCAAACGGGGCGATGGTTTGACGATGGCGACGTTGAGTGAAGTTGAACCTGTGGGAGCGACGACCAAGTCTTTCGGTATCGAGTTGTTTACAACCTACATGCTCCCTTTTCAGGTGGCGGGAGTTCTCTTACTCATAGCAATGCTGGGTGTTATCTTTATCAGCAATCGCACGTCGAAACGAAAGGAGGCTGCATGACAATCGGTCTAAATGAATTTTTAGTGGTGAGTGGATTATTATTTACGATCGGCTTCGTGGGGATTCTCGTTCGCCGGAATACACTGATCGTTTTCATGTGCTTGGAAATGATGCTAAACGGTGTGAATCTGGCCTTGGTTTCGTTTTCTCGATACAATGGAACGATGGATGGAAATCTACTCGTATTCTTTATAATAACGGTGGCCGCTGCTGAAGTCGCAGTGGGCCTGGCGATCATAGTCGCGTTGTTCCGGAAACGGCAGACGGTCTATGTTCAGGAACTTAATGGGCTAAAGAATTAACATGGACGCTGCGCTCATTTATCAACTTTTGTTTCTGATACCGCTCGTTACGGCGGCTGTTATTGCCTGCTTTATGCGGAAGAAACACAGTTTGGCAGCTAGATTATCAGTTGTGTCTGCAGCTGTTTTTTCCGGATTGGGTTTATATCTCATTTACGCAGCTGAACGCACTGACTGGTCAGTTTCCTGGTTGTCCCTGGCGATGCCGGGAGGTCGGACATTCGAGATTGGCTTCGGAGTTCTTTTCAATGACCTTTCCGCGCTGATGCTCCTGGTGTTGATTATTGTTGGTCTCCTCGTTCAGGTATTCAGTCTTGGATACATGAAAGACGATCCGAGTAAGGCTCGTTTTTTCGGTGGTCTATCGATCTTCATGTTTTCGATGTTGGGGATCGTTTTGGCTGATAACCTAGTGATGATCTTTATCTTTTGGGAGTTGGTTGGTTTCAGCTCCTATGTTTTGATTAATCATTATTTTGATAAGCCAACCGCGGTTGCGGCATCGAAGAAAGCATTTATCGTAAATCGAGTAGGGGACTTTGGGTTTCTTCTGGGTATCGTATTTGTTTACTGGCAGTTTGGGACTTTCAATTTGGTTGAGTTAGAGGCGAAAGCCGCACTGAGCCCAGGGCTCTTATCAACGGGAATGGGATTACTTCTTTTTTGTGGTGTTCTCGGTAAGTCCGCGCAGATGCCGTTGCATGTTTGGCTGCCAGACGCGATGGAAGGTCCGACTCCGATTTCAGCGTTGATCCACGCAGCAACGATGGTCGCGGCTGGTATCTATTTTACTGCACGGGTCTACTTCTTGATGACTCCTGAGGCGCTGAATGTGGTGATGTGGATCGGAACGATTACCGCCGTATTTGCCGCTATAGTCGCTTTTGGACAAAATGATATTAAGAAGGTGTTAGCATTTTCCACCTTGTCTCAGTTGGGCTACATGGTGGCCGCGCTCGGTCTGGGTGGACAGGCTGTTGCTCATGGTCATGGAGTTGAAGCAGGAATCGCAGCTGGCGCTGCCGTTGCGATGTTTCACCTGACTACTCACGCATTTTTTAAAGCGCTGCTCTTCCTGAATTCCGGTTCGATCATCCATGCCTGTCACCATGAACAGGACATTTACAAGATGGGTGGACTGTCGGGTAAGATGAAGGTTACATTTGCGACCTTCACGATAGGTGTGTTGGCGATTGGTGGATTTCCCTTCCTTGCCGGGTTCTTTAGTAAAGACACGATCCTGCACCTCGCGCATGAAAATAATACGATCGTGTATTACATTCTGTTGGCTACTGCAGCGCTTACCGGTCTCTACATGGGTCGCTTGTATGTGGTTACCTTTTTTGGAAAGGCCCGTTCTGATAATGCCGCTCATGCCAAGGAGAGTGGTCCAGCCATGCTGATTCCTTTGCTGATACTGGCTGTCCTTTCTTGTGTCGGTGGTTACACCGCCTTTTACGGACATGGCTTCCATGACATCGTTCATGCGATTCCTCACGCAACTGATTCAGGGTTTCAAACGCTCATGTATATTACCGGGACGGTATTCTCGATTGGGGGTATTATCTTGGCGTGGTTGATTTGGAGTCCTCGGAGGGACGTCGACACTCTGGAATCCGGTGCACCTGCTGTATTCAAAGCCCTCGGTAACCGACTCTATATCGATGCATTTTATGACTGGTATGTCGAAAAGGTGCAGGACCGCGTTGCGTTGATACTAAGCTTTTTAGACCAACTTTTGATCTCAGGTCTGATGGTTCGTGGAACAGCGGGTATCGTTGGTCTGTTTGGAATCGTATCTCGATCGCTTCATACCGGTAATCTTGCAGGTTATGTTTACTGGTTTGCGATTGGAGTCTTGGTCCTTGGGGCTATCGCATTTGGAACCCTCAAAATCTAGGAGCGCGCTATGAACAATTATTCCATATTACTTCTAAGCACGATTCTCGTTCCGTTAATCATTGCAATTATTCTGCTTGGTTTCGGAAAAATGCCGAAGAACGCCACGCAGTTTCTTGCAACCCTGGGGTTCTTTTTTCCGGCGCTGGGTGCACTCATCCTTTGGGTGAGCTTCGAGCCGCTTGATGCTTCGGGTTATGATTACCTTTGGTCGATTCCGACTGGACTTGAAGGATTAGGAATTACGTTGAAGCTTGGACTGAACGGTATTTCTGCGCCTCTATTTTTCCTAGCTGGGATAGTGGGTCTGGCAGCAGGTATTTATGCCATGCAAAGCGGCGCTGAACGGCTCCAACAGTACCTGATGCTAATTCTGTTTATGCAGGCTGGTTTGATGGGGGTATTTGCATCGGTTGATATTTTCTTTTTCTACTTTTTCCATGAACTGGCTCTGATACCTACATTTATCTGTATCGGAATATGGGGTGGTCGAGATCGTCATTCTGCTGCGATGGAGATGACGATTTATCTGACTCTGGGTGCGATGCTCTCGTTGTTGGGGCTACTGGCAATTTATTTCCAGAGCGGAGCGGAGTCGTTTGATATGATTTCGCTTAAGGAAGCGGTTGCTGCGAATCCGATTGAAGGCGGTGCTCAGAACATAATCTTTGGTCTCCTGCTTTTTGGGTTTGGTATTCTAGTATCCTTGTTCCCGTTACATTCCTGGGCTCCAAGGGGCTACGCGGCTTCACCCACGTCGATTGCTATGCTGCATGCAGGGGTATTGAAGAAATTTGGGTTATATGGATTTGTTCAAGTGGCATTACCGCTGGTTCCGCTGGGAGCGTTGCACTGGAGTTCAGTTCTCGCTTGGCTGGGATTGGGAAGTGTGATCATTATTGGTCTTATTACGATTGCTCAGCGTGACCTCAAAGAGATGGTTGGATTTAGTTCGGTGATGCACATGGGCTACTGTTTTCTGGGAGTCGCCTGTATTTCGGTGCTTGGGGCTGCGGGCGTGATCATCACCATGGTTGCGCACGGCTTAACGGTTGCGCTTTTATTTCTACTGGGACACGTGGTCTACAAGCGGACGGAAACCTACGACATGGAAGACATGGGTGGTTTGGTAAAACATGCACCGGCATTGGCTGCATTCTTTACGGCTGCTGTGTTTGCTAGTATCGGTCTGCCAGGACCTGGGCTATTGAATTTTTTTGGTGAGTTTACCATTTTTGCAGCGCTTTGGGCGTTTAGTAAAACGGTCACTGCGATTGCGGTGCTTGGGGTTATTATTTCGGCTGTCTATGGACTGCGGGCAATCGGTCGTATATTCTTTGGTGCTCCTTCCGAGGCTTTCGAAGCTCACTTGAAGGATCATACTGTTAGGGATATAACGACCGCGGAAAAGCTACCGGTTCTCCTGCTATTGGTTACTTTGTTTGTCATTGGGTTGTGGCCTCGGATGATGACGGATGAGATGAATAAAACGCTTCAAGATAATTTTTCATCCATCGATGCAAGTATTGAAAACGTCGCGATAAGCGATGCATCCGATTCCAAGATGGAACTGGCACACGTGATCGAAACCTCTGCCGAATAGCACGCGTATGAATTTGCAATATACAGATACTAATCAGTGGAGTGCGATCCTCCCCGAGATCATTCTCGTACTGCTTGCTTTGTCCCTTTTGTTGATCGACATGTTTGGCGGAACCAGAGGAAAAGACTTAATCGGACGGGTGGCGGTGTTCGGTCAGTTGGTCCTATTGGGTTTAGGCTTCACGGTGTTTGGTGACAATCTTGGGATTCTGAATCAGGAGACCTTTGCGGGAATGTTGTATCACTCGGAGTTTGGACAAGTCATGCGCTTGTTTTTCCTTACGAGCTCGATTTTGACATCTTTCCTTGGAGCAATCTTCTTGAGAAAACATAGTCTGCTAGGGACGGAATTTTATGCGATTCTGTTGTTGGTAACTGCTTCCCTGATGCTACTTGCCCAGAGCAATCACTTTGTCATGTTGTTCGTAGCATTGGAGACTGTGACAATTGGTTTCTACGTGTTGGTGAGCTACAATCGGGATCGTTCGAACTGCTTGGAGGCAGGCCTTAAATACTTGATTATGGGAGGGTTCAGTACAGCGATCCTTCTTATGGGCATTGTGTTAATTTATGGCGTAGCCAGCACTCCCGGACTTGCAGGTATGGCGGGCGAGGCGATGAAGTTTACAGATCTTCAGCTATTTCTTGGGTTGAACGCGGACAATCTGATCGCCAAAACAGGCGTCCTGATGGTGGTAGCTGGAATTGCGTTTAAAATCGGTTCTGTCCCTTTTCAAATCTGGGTTCCTGATGTTTACCAAGGGGCTCCTACACCGGTAACGGCTGCTTTGGCGGTTGGTTCAAAGGCAGGTGGGTTTGCCGTTCTGATTGTTTTGGTGACTGGGCCCTTCAAGCCGATGGCGGATCTGCTGGTGCCTGTTTTGAGCCTAATGGCAATTATAACGATTCTCTTCGGGAACATAGCGGCCTTGACTCAGCGAAACGTGAAACGACTTATCGGTCTGTCAGGTGTTTCCCATGCTGGTTATTTACTGATAGGCGTTGTAGCGATGTTTTCAATACCATCTGCGCAGAGTGCGGTGGTGTTTTATCTAATTACCTACCTGTTGGCTTCTTATGCGGTGTTCGGAGTGATGGCTCACCTCTCTGCGAAAGGGAGGGACGATATCCAGGAGTTGAGTGATTATCAGGATATGGCTAAGGAAAGTCCGTTTCTATCGGGTGTTCTGGTTTTAGGACTTGGATCTCTAGCGGGAATTCCTCCACTTGCAGGTTTTATCGGTAAGTTACTTCTTTTCTACGCCGCATTTCAAGCGGGGCTTTATACGTTGCTGGGTTTTGCTATCGTCGGTGTTGTTATTTCGATCTATTATTATTTCGGATGGATCAAAGAAGCTACCTTCCGCTTTTGGAAACTTCCGATTCTTGATGGTGAAGAGCCTGAAGCGCCAAAAGAATGGCCTGAAGTTTCCAGGTTGGCGAAATTCACGCTTGGAGGCTTAGGTTTATTGACCCTATTGCTGGGACTTTATCAAGGCCCGCTGAGTTCTTTGATTGGCGGTTAACGGACTGTCGCAAAATCCAACAAAAGCCCTTTGGAGTAAGGAATTTTCCTCGCACTGGTTTTGCAAAGTTCTAGGCTTTTGAAAGTCCTATGAATGTAACCGGAATTGCACTGGTATCTCCCGACGCCGCCAAAGATAACCCCACGTTAACTCCTGAGCTACTCGCTTCTGTACTAGCGCGTTACTCGCGGTCGAACATAGGACTCAATAAGATCCTGGAAAAAGTGGATCTCAACGAAGCCGATGCGTCGATTGATCGTATTCTAAAGTTTGTTGATTATGGTCATGCATCCATAGCCGGTTTAACAGGCGGAATTGCGATAGCTTTAGACGATGTGTCCATGTGGTTGGCCTACAAACTATTTGAAATCGCGCAGATGGGTGATGGGCAGGAGTCTAGTACTCGCTACATCAGTATGGACGAAACGAGCCTGCTGGAACCGGAAGACTTGGGAGTTCCGGCTGGATTGTCCAAAGAGTGGAAATCCATAATGCTCGAGAGTTTCCGAGCGTATCAGGCAGAATATGATCGGTTGGATGCTTTGGCAACGGACCATCCGGAGCTTATCCGATATCCAGAGGGAGCAAAGCCATTGGTAATAAAGCGAATTCGGAAAAACTATGCTCTGGATCGGGCGCGATATTTTATGCCGGTTGCTTGTAAGACGAGTATGGCTCTGGTGATGAGTTCGCGTATGTGGACTGAAGCTATCAAACACTTGGAGTCCCTTCCACAAATCGAAGCCCATGCATGCGCCAATGCCTTGAGGGATGAGTTAACTAAGTTTTCGCCTCGGCTGGTAAAACACAGTAAGGCCGAGTATTCTTATGAAGCTCAGGCGCGTCAGGAATTTGAATACAGTCTGAAACTAGGATTGGAAACTCTCTCAACGGACAATCTCGCGGATGAGGTGTGGGTGAAGGTGGATGATGAGGTTCCAAGTTTTCTTCCTGAGACACAGTCGATGCAAGACGCACTGGGACATCGCGCAAACCGTTATGGTCGGTGTGGTACTGCCATACGACGTATGCGAGTTTCATTTGCCTGGAATAATATGGCGAT
>CALGUT010000448.1 GCA_937920335.1 uncultured Opitutales bacterium | reverse complement strand
CCCTTCGATCCGGCGGCTGAGAACCGAGGTCTTTTAAGGTCAATACCAAATCGACAAAGTTACCAACAAATGCGCCGGATTTCTCATCCGCTAACATTCGGCTAACCTGCCGTTTTAACACCGAAGGGTTTGATAATCGTTTCTTTGCCGCCAAATTAAGAAGCTCCGTGTCCGGCATGGAGGACCACAAAAAATAGGACAACCGGGAGGCCAACGCGTAGTCATTGAGGTCCCCTTGGTCATTAGACGGCTCATTCAAGTAAAGGAATCCGGGCGAGCAAAGGACGCGCTTTAGGGAATCTTTAAACGCCTGAAACTCCGTCTCTCCTGAACGAATCCGGTTACGGTAGAACTGCACCAACTGATTCGATTCATCCCCTGATACAGGTCTACGATAAGCACGGGTTGCAAAGTCTAACAGAAGGTGCACGGCCCGTTCGACAGCAAAGGGCCTGCCACCCAGGACGGATCGCTGAGATGGAGACGGCCAGATGTCATGAAGCGGGCCCTCGATCTCAACCTCGTGTATTCGGATATGAGGTAACTTTCCGTATTTGAGCGTCACCCACTTACGGTTTCCAAAGTCGTTTTTAAGTTCCTCCTCCAATTGTGGAGCGATTTCATTAAAGACGGTTTGAAAAGCGGATCGAAGGTTGATCGTTCCATTGGGAAACGTGAAGCGAGGCGTGTAGCCTTTATCAAGCCACACCGTTGCCTCATACCAGGCCAACTGGTCGTCTGGTAGCGTGAAGGACGCCAGCGTCGGCTCGACTCGTTGAGGAATCCCTATCTCCCCTACCCGCTCATTTCCGGGCACAATGGCAAGCTCATGTAACTGATTAGGATTCGTCGTCGATACCCTTTGAATATGATTGTGCACCCGGTTCTTCGATTCAGCCCGCAGTCGAATTTTGTAGTATCCGTCGTGAGGCACTCCTAAAAGAAAATCATAAATGGTTCCATAAGCACCTTCGTGCCGCTGAGAGGTGGGCACCTCATAAAGCGCAATGTATTCGTAATTACACAGTTTCTCCATCGTGCTTCCGAGCCCTGATAATTCTCTAAAATTATCCGTAAAGGCCCAATGCTGAACGTCCGGTTTTTCGGAATCTTCGAATACCTTCTCCACGATTTCATCGGCGGCCTCCACATACCGATCCAATAGATAGCTGGAGGTTACCAATTGATCGCCCAAGGTATCGAGATGATGATCCGAATCATCACGCGGGAACGATTGAGTGGGGTCAAAAAGTGATATGTTTAAATCGAATAAATCGCGAATCGTGTGCAGATACTCGCGCCGATTCAGACGGCGTAGTACGGTCTGCCTGTCCGTGCTCTGGATGAGTTCATGATGCTCCTCAATGGTCTCGGTAAGCTGAGTGATCACCGTCAACATTTCGCTTACCTCCGGCTGCTCGTCCTCGTCTTCCGGCGGCATTTCACCGAGATTCAGAATATCTAATACGTCCTGAATTTGAATCAAAGTCGCAGAATTGTTAATAGGAAGCTTCAGGGTATCGAATCGTCGATCCCCCTTCTGCTTCTCCGGCCCATGACACTTGATACAATAAGTTTCCATGAAACCATTGATGGATGTCTCCATCTCTGGTGTCGCAATCAGTGGACATAGCCCCCACAACCATAAAGTCGCAATCGATAGTAGTCGCTTCACAAGCCCGCCCTTAAGTTTAAACTGTCTCAAGATGTGTCATAGTCCCCGTGCTATGGGCGAAGTAATCATCTTCAATACCCATGCGTTGAAGCATCGACAAATATAGATTGGAAAGCGGAACACGTCGATGACTCTCTTTCGGCAAGGCAATATGCTGACCATGACGGAACCCTCCTCCTGCAAGAATAATCGGTAAGTCAGTATTGGTGTGCGAATTAGCATTCCCCATACCCGAACCCAAAAGAACCATTGAATCGTTCAACAAGCTCGTTCCTGAAGATTCATCTTGAATGGAGTTAAGTTTGTTCAGAAAACGCGCAAAATTCTGCGTCTGATAGAGTTCCAACTTAACCAGATCCCGAATCTTTGCCTCTTCCTGTCCATGGTGAGAGGTTAGATGGTAGCCACTATTAACTCCCAGCACACTTGCGTCAAAATCTTCACTGGAAATTTCAAGGGTCGCGATTCTTGTGGAATCGGTCTGAAGAGCCAGAACGATCAGATCGTACAGCATCGGCAAATCGAGAACGATGCCTTGATTGGTCGGCATATCGATGGGTGCCTCCGGCTTCGGCACATCAATCCAATGTTTACTCTGCTCCACCTTAACTTCGGTCTCACGCACCGCAGTCAAATATTCGTCCAACTTATTCCGATCTTTCGCGGTGACTGAGCGGGACATCGCATG
>CALGUT010000447.1 GCA_937920335.1 uncultured Opitutales bacterium | reverse complement strand
TGGTTTGCCCGCACAGATCCAGAATGGGTTCGCTTAAGGGACCTAGTTGCAGAGCAGCAGGTTAAGCCATCAAAGACGAAGGGAGTTCGCATCCTGGCGAGCTCCGACGACGGACCGCCGATTTGGCACCGAAGCGCGAAAAAAGGGTTTCCATCATTTTACGAAACGACTCATCACCTCAAGCGGGGCGATGTGGATCAAAAAGGTCCGGTGGCTGAGCCCGGGTTCCCACAGGTATGGAGTCGAGAAGAAAGTCCGGCTGGTTTGTCGAAGCTGTCACCGCGTGTTGCCCTTTCCGAAAGGCTAGTAGATAACACTCAGGGGGTGGGAAGTCTGTTGGCGCGTGTATTTGTAAATAGGATATGGCATTACCACTTTGGTCGCGGACTGGTTGCGACGACGAGCGACTTTGGCACGTTCGGAGATACGCCGTCGCATCCCGAGTTGCTCGAATGGCTCGCTTATGACTTTGTCGAACACGGCTGGGATGTGAAACGACTTCAGCAGCAGATCATGACGAGTGCAGTGTATCGCCAGCAATCGTTGCATGATGCGTCTGAAATGAATGTGGATCCTGGCAGTCGACTGCTCTGGCGCTTCCCGTCCCGTCGTATAGAAGCTGAGATTGTCCGCGATTCTATGCTTTCAGTATCCGGTTTGTTGGACCCCACGCTGTTCGGTCCAGGCTCTCGAGATCCAGGCATGAGTCGGCGTAGCGTATATTTCTTCATAAAGCGCGCGGCGCTTATACCTGAGATGACCTTGTTTGATTGGCCGGAGCATCTGGTCAGCATCGGTCAACGTTCACACACGACGATCGCTCCTCAAGCGCTACAGTTTTTAAACAGTCCTCAAACGCGGAGGTATGCCGAAGGGTTGGCTGAACGGGTATCGGGTATCGTGGAACCTCGTGAACGAATCAGCCAGTTGTATCAGATGGCTCTCGCTCGATTTCCGATGGATAACGAATTAGAGTTGGGCGTTCAGTTTGTCAGTCAACAGATGGGATTGTATTTGGAAAATGGTGACGATGGGAATTTAGCCTGGGTCGATTACTGCCAATCGCTTTTCAGCCTAAATGAGTTTTTGTATATACGATGAAGAAACCCCATGGGTGAATGATCGGCAGCAAGCTACCTTCTACAGATGCATAAACGATTTTCAGTTGTAGGAGGTCGCTTGCTGCCGATCAATCGATATGAATTATGACCAAGCAAATACCACCAGGTCACAAGGCGCTTAGAAGAGGGAGACATTCGCAGCCGAACGCTCGTTACTTTATAACGCTCTGCACGGTTAAACGTGATCCGTGGTTATATTGAGACGGTATCCCGGAAACAGTCTTTGATCAGCTAAGGGAAAAAGAAAATGGCTTCGAGCTCATTGCGTCTGTCGTTATGCCGGATCACTTACACTTGCTCATCGAGTTATTGACCGATGATCTCACCCGAGCGATTCAAGTATTCAAAAGCCGCTCAGCCATAGCCATCAACAAACGGCTTAACCGAAGCGGTGCATTATGGCAGTCGGCTTTTTTCGATCGTAAATTACGGAAGGACGAAGAGGTGGCACCGGTCCTGAGCTATATGTGGAACAATCCGAAACAGCCGGGCATGCATTTCAGTTGCCGAAACAGAGAGTGGTTATGGTTCAAGAGTATGGTAACCCAAGATGTTTCTTATCCAGAATGGTTGGGGGAGAATCCGATGGGATAATGCTCGGCAGCAAGCTACCTCCTACCTATACGCAAACGATTTTCAGTTGTAGGAGGTCGCTTGCTGCCGATATGTAAGGATAACGATTAAGATCACGATCAGGATAACGATTAGATTAAGATAACGATTAAGGTTAAGAATTTAGATGAACCCGAATCCCTATGGCCACTGCGGCCCTGGCTACCACGACACCCCAGCGTCGATGACGCGGCGCGAGCTGCTCAAGAAGTGTGGACTGGGATTGGGGATGATCGGGCTTTCCAGTTTATTGCAGAAAGAGGGGCTTTTGTCAGGCGCGGATCCGCTAGGAGTTCAGGCTTTAAGTCCGATGGCGGCGAAAGTGCCACAATTTCCTGCGAAGGCGAAGCGAGTGATCTGGCTATTTATCAATGGTGGGCCGAGTCATATGGACACTTGGGAGTACAAACCGGTGCTCGCAAAATATCATGGTAAGAATCTGGAAGGCTTTGATAAATACACGGGTTTCTTCTCCAAGGAGGTAGGCTCGATCATGCAGTCGCCTTTCGCTTTTGCTCCGCGCGGTGAATCGGGGAAAATGGTGTCGGAGTTGTTTCCGCACCTGGGTGAGCATGTCGACAAAATGGCGTTCATTCATTCGCTCTATTCGGAATCGAATAATCATTCGCCAGCCTTATTTATGATGAATAGTGGGCTCCCGCGTACCGGATTTCCTTCCTTGGGGTCCTGGGTAACCTACGGCTTGGGTAGCGAAAGTGAAGATCTGCCAGGTTTCGTCGTGATGTCGGATCCTCTCGATCGCGGCTTACCGAAGGGTGGTCGAATTAATTGGTCCTCCGGATTTCTTCCCAGTGTGTATCAAGGCACACTGCTTCGCCAGAAAGGAGATCCCATTTTAAATCTGCGCCGTCCGGAAAAGCTTTCAGAGAATCAGCAGCGGGCGCAGCTCGATTTGATCCAGCAATTGAATCGCTATGACCAGGAAAAACGATCGAATGAGGCGGAGCTGGCAGCGCGGATCGAAAGCTTCGAGCTCGCATACCGTATGCAAACGGCTGCTCCGGAGGCTTTCGATCTGAATGCGGAGTCTGAATCGACACAGGAACTCTATGGCCTGTCAGACGAGCGCTGTTCTCACTTCGGGCGACAATGTTTGATCGGACGTCGACTACTCGAACGCGGTACTCGATTTGTCCAGATCTACTCAGGGGGTATGGAAAATCAGCGAGCTTGGGATGGACACAAAGACATCAAGGGTAACCATTCGCAATTCGCCGGGGAAACCGATAAGCCGATCGCGGGCCTCCTAACCGATCTGGAGCAGCGTGGATTGCTTGACGATACTCTTGTAATCTGGGGCGGTGAATTTGGACGGCTTCCAGTTGCACAAGTCGGTAGCCTGAAACCCGGGCGCGATCACAATCCCCACGCCATGACGGTCTGGATGGCCGGTGGTGGCGTGAAGCCGGGTGTCTCTTATGGCGCATCCGATGAGCTGGGTCATAAAGTGGGCAACGATCCAGTCCACATAAACGATCTCCATGCGACGATTCTTCATTTATTGGGTATGGATCACGAGAAACTTACCTATCGGCACAACGGGCGCGATTTTCGACTAACGGATGTAGCGGGTGATGTGATTCGAGAGATAGTAACTTAGATACTGGAAATGAACGTCGAGGTTGTACGACCTATTTACCGGCTTGGAAGTAATCCGTGACTTCTAGCTTGGAAGCTGTGTGAGCGTGCGCATGCTCCGACATCCCTAAGGCAGTCGTGTAGACATGTTCAGCGATAACCCCCAATAAGTAAGGAGCTAATTATGAGTTGGATGTAAGAACTCCTGTGACTTAGTCCGCTATACTGGATGCTCTGGAAGCTCGCTACCCAGTTTTGAGGGGAACCATCCGGGACACTATGACCAAGGAGCGTCGCCCGTTACTGCGATTCTTCGCCTGCGACTTGGACTTAACGCATCGTACGACCGATGAACCATTGCCCGAGAAGGTTGCCAATGGCTCTGAACCTTATGTGATACTTGGAGCGATTGCGGGCGGGTAAAGCTTAACGAATCTGCTTGTAGCTCTGAATGCGATTGGGCTTCCGCCGTGATGAGATCATGATTACGATCAGGATAAAGATGCTTTACCCGTGATTGATCGTCATTCGCCCAATGCCCAGATCATTCCGCCGTAAATGTGTTGTAGGAAATCGGCGTCGCGGTAGGACTCAGCGATGTGGCCGATGGCAGTGTAGAAGATCCGGGCGCCTTCGAATTCGTGATGCCAGGCGATAGGGTGGTAGTCGCCCATGGCGTGTTCTTTGCTCGGGGAGTAGGTCGCCTCATCGACGGTGAGCAAGACGTTTAATGTATCAGGAAGTGGGGCTTCGAACTCGTACCATTCGTCCGTCCAGAGCCATGTGTCTGGGAGGTGCATACAGGAGGGATGAGTTTTGTCTAGAACGGACATAACCGCGGTCTGTTTTACGGGGTGCTTTAGGAATACCCGCCCCATAACCTCTTCCCACCAGAGCCACCGGTTCGGTTCATTTTTGGTCGCTGACGAAGAGTGGACGCCGACGATTGCGCCTCCGCTTCGGACATAGGCCTCGAATTCTTGGCGCTTTTTCGCGTTCAGTTCGCAGGGGTTGGCACTGATGAAAACGATGATGTCGAAGTCAGAAAATGTTTGTTGAGCAAAGGTCTTATCCGTGTCGACAAAGGTCAGTTCAAAGAAATGCTTTTGGGCTAGCATCTCAAATGATTCCTGTGCGACTGATACATTCCGATAGTGCCAGGTATCGTGAGCATCGGCGAACACCAACGCTTTGAATTGTTCGGCAAAGGTTGGGACGGTGATTGCGGTAGATACGAGAAAGAGAAGCAGGGTATAGCGTTTCATTACGTGTTACATGATTTCATGTGGAAATGTGGACTGTCGAAGCAATTTCTTGATGGGTTTGTTGTAGAGGCTATAGTCGTGAGATCAATGATGCTCTTTAAAATAAAGAAACTAATTTTTACTGCCTGTTCGATAACCTTATTGGGGTCTGCGTTAGGTGCCCAGGAGGCTCGTGAAAGTAATTCCGGTTTTACGGTCCACGAGGGCTTGAATTATTCGACGGCAGATTCGTCGCTTACTTTAGATCTCTTTATTCCCAGTGGAGTGCTTACACCCGCGCCGTGTGTGATAGTCATACAAGGGGGTGGCTTCAGGGCGCAGACTGGGCAGAAGTTTCGACCCTTCGCAGAGTACCTTGCTAATCGGGGCTTTGCTGCTGCGCTCATAGCCTATCGAGGCAGTCCCGAACATCAGTATTTGGATACCATTGCGGATACGAAGGCTGCTGTGCGTTTTGTAAGAAGCGTAAGCGCCGACCATAATATAGATCCAGATCGTATAGGTGCTATGGGTCGATCAGCCGGTGGAACTTTGACCGGACTCCTTGCCGTGACGGGGGGTGTGAACGAATTGGAGGGACTCGGTGGTCATTCTGAATACTCCAGTCGTATTCAAGCCGCAGTTGCTTATGCGGGGGTGTTCGACTTTATCGCTCGATTTACCGATGAAAAGCACATCGCTCTGCAACCTGGAGTGAAAGCGAAGGTTCTTCAGAATGGAGCGTGGGTAGGGCCTCCCTTCTCAGCGACTGATTCAGATTGGTTGCGCGCCTCAGCTATGAATCATGTCGATGCAGACGACCCTCCGATGCTCTTTCTACAATGTAAAGACGACGCAACGGTGCCTTGGCGACAGTCTCAGGAAATGTATGAGAAATTGAAGGAAGTCGGTGTAGAAGCATCTATCCGATACTACGAAACCGGTGGACATGGGTTTAAGGATCTCGGTGATACGCCGATGGAAGATATGGTGAGGTTCTTTCGGCAGACGCTCTGAGTGAGTATCAAAAGACCTCATCTAGACCCAAAAAAGGACGGACCTTTCGGCCCGTCCTAAATGTCGACGCTAAGAATCAATTACTTCGATTTGAGGAAAAGAATTTGCCCACCCTGTGCTAAATTTTCAGTGGCGATAATTCCTCCATTTAAGCTGTGCGCTTGCACGTTGAAAAGGAGGAGGTCACCTTTCTTTTCGCCGAATAATGCTGACGCATCAATAATACCTGAGGATTCCCAGTTGCCTAGGTCGGAAGGTGCGAAGTCGGTCTGGCCCGTTGGAATTGCGCTGCGATCCATCTGGGCAACACGCAGGATACTCCCATTCTGAGTTTTCAAACGCCAGATAGACGTTTCCTCGCCAGATTCATCTCCGAAGCCTCCAACGGACCGGTCTTCTTGAATGTAGGCGAAGTGATTGCTTGCCCAGGTAAGGTTGTCTGGGCTGCGAATACCAAAGTCAGGGTGTGCAAGACCGTTGCCGTTAGCATCATCACCATCGAAAGAAACGCGAAGATTGGCGCTGATCTTGTTCTTTTTAGTATCACCCTTATTGAGCTTTACATCGATTATATACGTAGTTCCCCAAAGGTCGGCGTTGTCTGAAACTCCATCGAGAGTGAGACTACGACCGGTGGAGGCAAAGACTACTTGAGTGCCGTTGCTAGGATTTGTATGCAAATCCTCGGGACGCGAAAATCTGAAGGCACCCAACGTATTGCGCTGAGCGTCGAGTGATGCTTGATCTGCGTATCCTAATGCGTCGTAACCAGGGGTTCCTGCTTTGGCCGGATTGTAGTTTTCTACTTCGACGAAATAGCCGCTCTTGAAAGTCCCGGTTCCTGTGAACTCTGCTGGCTGATCAGAGCCATCGTTTGCTTTCCA
Source organism: uncultured Opitutales bacterium (assembly GCA_937920335.1). Classification (GTDB taxonomy): domain Bacteria; phylum Verrucomicrobiota; class Verrucomicrobiia; order Opitutales; family UBA2995; genus UBA2995. Next base: position 865 of record CALGUT010000447.1, on the reverse strand, counting down.
CATATAGAGCTTACCTTCGGCCAGACCATTGCGTTCGAGGAAGGTTCCACTGGGGGCTTTTTTACCAACGTAAAGATACAGAGGAGCCGCGCCGCGGTCATCTCCCAAGAGTATGGCTACGTGAGTGTTGTTTATGGAAGGAACGTTGAGGCTGGTAACGCTTTCCCAGGCGCCGCGTCCCAGAGCGGGTGCTGCCCAGAGAACCTGATTATCTACGTCCAACGCCCACTCTGTTCCACCACCGGTTTCCTCTCCGGTAAAGAATATGGCATCCACAAATCCGTCTTTTCCAGCTTCTACGCCATAAGCGGAACAGAGGCGATTGAGGGCCCCAAACTCAAGGTCGCTGCTGTCGTCTACGATTTCTCCTGCGCGGTTGTATATGGTATTAAAGGCCAGTCCACCATCGGTTATCTTACGCGTTTCTTTGTCGATAGCAAAGGCGGATACGCGGGCACCGATAAGCGCAGTACCGTTCGCGAGAATGTATGGATAGCCTTGTCCATTGTTGAGCTCATGATTCATCAGAAGAAGCACTTGTTCTCCTGCGTCGTAGGCCGACATTCCATCAGGAATCCCGACTGGAAGATAACCGTTGATGCTCTCTCCAATAGTAAAAACCGGATCGACAGTATAGCCGTTTAATCCTGTCATTTGAGCAGGTTCGTTTGTTGCTTGAGCGCTTATGGCGGCGCTCGCGAGTAATGCGATAACGAATGATTGTTTCATTAATATATGAGTCTTGTTGGATTGTTTTGAGAAAGTTGGCATCGGTAAAATTGCTTACCTTTGCGAAGCTTTATTAGACTCATTTAGGGGCTGTCCTAGCTAAGGGTTAGTGTTTAGTTGATTTATACCAGTGTTT
>CALGUT010000446.1 GCA_937920335.1 uncultured Opitutales bacterium | reverse complement strand
AGCCGCTAGGTCAAAAATGGATGAAGCCGAGTTCTCAGGAATGGAGATGTAATTCACCGTCTCCCCCTGTGCCTGAAGCAGCTCATTCATTGCAATTACCAAGGCATGCACGCCTTGCGGCTGATGCGGACCTGCTACCACTAGAGAGTGCCCAGCGTGTTCCACCAAATCCTTGGCACATTCCTCGATCCAATGAGGATCAACATCCAAACCAGCGGCTGAATCTTTAAGTGCTTGTGCTGAATCTGGAGCAGTTCCAGTGAGGTCTAGAATAGCCGCACACATCAATGATGTCAGTGCAGGAATATCACCGGACGCGATCCGCAATCTATGGTCTGCCATCCCTCCAGTAATGGAGTAATAAGACTCGGCAGCATACAAACGATTCATCGCAGCATGATCGTCTTCCACTTTGCGGGCCTTTGAAAAGTCACGGGTGTAAGCCAGGTGATTAGGATCGCTATACAAGAAATCCGCCTCCAATGAGAGCACCCGTTTCGCTTTGGTAAAGTCGTAGACCGCGCGAACCGGCTTTCCGGTAGCGACCGCAGCCGCCTTATCAGGATTCGACGTATCAACCGCGTCGTATTCAGCCCAAATCGCTTTGGGGAACTTCTTTTTGAGTTGTTTCAGCTGAGCCCTGCGAGTTACCGACGGGATTCCTTCTGCAAGAAATGCCAATCCTTCCCCACCGTTTTCCGAATACGTATTGGAAATAGCCACCAGGTGATCGGTGCGCTGAGCTTCGGTCAACGTGCGACCACTCTCAACGGACTTTTTCGAACGACCAGGGTCGTAAAGGTCCAAGATCGACGCCTGCGCATACTGGTTCGTGCTGCCATTGCTGCCAGCATACAGGTTATTACCTTCGAGCTTTGTCGGCCGACCGTCATTCGTCTCCGCCAACAAGGCGACCGGATCACTCCGGTGCGGCATCGTGGAGGCGTAGTATAGGGGTTTACCATGGGTGATCACTTCAGGCTGCTTGCTGAACGCCATCACATGCGATTCGGGCCGACGGCAGCCAGTCAAACCAATACCTGCAAAAGCAAAGGAGGCAGACATGACCTTCATAAACTGTCGGCGATTTACGCCATCTAGTTCTGATGCGCCTTCGGGGAATTCCCGGTGCAAATAGTCTTTAAAACCGTCTGTCTCAGCCAATTCATCGAGGCTTTTCCAGTAATGAGGACCCTTAAGGTCAGAGTCCGAAGGTTCGGGATGTTTAAGAAACTTTTTCATCGGTGACATCCTGAGCAGCTGGTAGGTGGTTGCACCTTCCAGTGCTCTTTCATTTCATTTCCAAATTCTAATTGAGCCTCTTTGCTCTCAGGTCGCCAATCGAGGTTGGTGATCTGGTCCAACGGACGAAGTTTTTCCTCGGGGTTCCGGTGACACTCCAAACAAAATGCCATGCTAAACGATTTCTCATGCCGCACTTCGTCCATCTCATTGACCTGGCCATGACACTCAAAGCAGCTGATACCGCGGTTCACGTGAACCGAGTGGTTAAAATATACATAATCCGGAAGCTGGTGAACCTGCACCCAGGGAATGGACTCCCCACTGGCAAAGCTATCACGAACCGGTTGAAGTTTCTCACTCAACACCTGAACCTGGTTGTGGCAGTTCATACACGTGTTGGTCGCCGGAACATTTGAATGACCCGATTTTTCAACTTGGCTGTGGCAGTAACGACAATCGATTCCCAGTTCACCCGCGTGTAATGAGTGCTGGAACGATACTGGCTGAATGGGCTGGTAACCGACTCTGGCGTATTTCGGAGTCATGTAGTAGGTAAAGCCAGCCGTAATGGTCGCACCCAAAATCAACAACGCGATGACTATCTTCAACGGCGCTTTGTTGGCTTCTTTCGAAAAGATCGTAGACATAATTTTATTAAATACCGTCGAACCCTCAGGTTAAAACATCGCTGTGAAATTCGTTTCGGTTAAATAGGACAAGAAATTCTCAGCTTCGGCGAACATGCTTTCTTAGTTTACCCGAGAAACGCTTCGGGAATCCCGGCGGACTTGTATACGGTTGTTCTCGGAAGAACCATCCTGGTTATTTTTAGGGGAAGCCGTAGCAGCTTTACCCAGAAAAATGGATGCAAAACCTGCACCTAAAAAGCCTTTCAAAAATCGTGGTCGTGAAAGGTTTTGTTTAAAGTCTGCCATTGAATGGTGGAGAAAAGAGATTAATCGGACAGTTACAAAACAACGCAATAGAATGGTCGCTAATTTTGAAGGCAATAACTTTTTCTAAAAAATACCTTCGCCGATTTGACTTATGCGAAAAACTAATAAGGACGATTACTTAGTCTATGAACTGACCGTCCTGCATGGTCAAAATATGATCACACTGATCTGCGATGTCCGTATTGTGAGTCACGATTAAAATCGCCTGATCATTTTCCTTCGCCAACTGCTTCAAGAGGTCGATCACGATGTTTGAATTTTTCACATCCAAGTTTCCCGTAGGCTCATCAGCGAGGATGACCGAGGGAGTATTGGCAAGAGACCGAGCAATCGCAACGCGCTGCTGTTCTCCTCCCGAAAGCTGAGTGGCCAGTCGGCTCACCTTATCGCCCAAGCCAACACTCTCAAGATACCCTGCGGCCTTCTCCTCCATCTCTGACTGGGAGAGACTCCCGAGCTTACGCATCGGTATCATCACATTGTCCAAAGCCGAGAACTCCTTGAGCAGGAAGTGAAACTGAAACACAAACCCCAGGTGCTCGCATCTGGCCGCTGTTCGTCCAACGTCACTCGCAGTCGTCATAGGCTCACCCCCCAGAAAGATCTCTCCTTCATCGGGCTTGTCCAGTAAACCCAAGAGATAAAGCAACGTCGATTTTCCGCAACCCGAAGGGCCCACAATCGCATAGATTTTCCCGCGCATTAACTTGAGAGAAACTCCGCGCAGCACATGCACCCTACCCTCTCCTTCTCCGAGATATCTGTGAAGATTATCACAGCGCAACGCGATACGATCTTCCGAAATTTCAGATGCAGCCAACTCGCTCATTGAGAAGTCCCTCGTATGATATCGCCCGGTTCAAGGCGGGCGGCCCGTCTAGCTGGGATGTAGGATGCGATCATGACAATTACTGAGGCCGTTACTATTGCCGCGACGTAATGCCAAATCGACCAATGCACCACAAAGGTGTCAGTCGAGAAAATTCCCGTTACCCTGAAAGGCAGATTTGAAACCCCATAGGTGATAAGTACTGCCAGAATACTCCCCAACGAAGTACCCGCTAAGAGTACGAAAACACCCTGCCAAATAAAAATACTCGCGATATCATTTCGGGTGTAGCCCATCGAACGAAGAATCGCAATCTCCTTCGTTTTTTCCAAAACCAACATCGCCAAGGTGTTAAACATCCCCAGCCCCGAAAGCAAAATAATCGTAGATACCGTAAGTCCGGTTGATACCCGCAACACTAAAAACGCGTCCAACCACGACTTCTCGCGCTCCTGCCAACTCGCTACATGATAATAGATCGTGTTAGTCATATGGAGGGCTTCTTCCCGCGCCCGGTTATGGTCCTGGAGATTGACCTGAAGGAAGGAAGCTCCGTGAGGTCGTTGAAGAACACTGCGAGCCTCAGATAGCTTCATGTAAACCCGTTCACGATCAATATCAGATACTCCCGTTTCGAAAATACAGGCTATCGTGTACCGGTTGTTCTGCCCCAATGCGGTCATGATCACCGTATCACCAATATTTACCTGGAGCAACCGAGCCAGACCCGCGCCGATCAATATACCTGTGGGCTTTGATCTGAAATCGTTCAGATCACCAAATACAATCTGATTCTCAAGGTCCGATACCGCAATGTGGTCATCAATATTCACCCCAAAAATCTGCCCCGTGTAACTCCGGAAGTTACTGGCTAGCAGAACCGATCCGGTCAGTACTTCGGAAATCCCCGTCACACTCTCGAACTTCTTGAGCGCCTGAATCACCTCCAACGGATGCTCAATACCTTCGATATACTTGAAATTCTCGGTATTTTCGATCACCCAGGATGAGCCGTCTTCATTTTCCAACTCCATCGTCGTGAATGTTTCACGAATCCGATCCTGCACACGAATCGCGCCGTTCGTTCCCAGAATTGTCTTCACGAAAAATTGCTCAAAGCCACTGGTCTGCGCCTGGCCAAAAATAAAGAAAGCCACCCCAAAAATAATTCCGGCCAAGCTCATAGCCATCGCCCGCTTGTTGGCCGTTAGAAAACGAATCGCGATTCGGATATTGGGTGACATACCAGAAAAAAACAGGGATTCAGCGATCTCCCAAATTACTCTTTCTCTCTGTCACCGACACAAGGTCACCATCACGAAACCCACCCAAGTCCTCTACCACAACGAGATCGCCCTCCGCCAATCCTTCCGTCACTTCTACTTTAGTAAGGCTTCGATAGCCGAATACGATCTTACGGAACTCAAGTTTACCATCCGAATATAGAAACACGTTATCTCCCATGAGCGCACGAGTTGGTATCATCAACGCATTTGCCCGCTCTCCGATGGTGATCGTCACCTCCCCTGTGAGTCCAGGTACTAGCAGTTCCTGAGAAATCTCAACCGTGAGCTGAATCGAATAACGCTGGGTAATGGGATCAGCAGATGGAAAAATCTTGATCACCTCGGCATCATAGAGCGCACCTCCGAGGGATAGAAAACGCACCACGGCCTTTTGGCCGACCTTCAGGCCTGCAAAATTCTCCTCACTCACTTCGGCCACTACCACCCGCTTCTTGGAAATAATGGATGCCAAAGAAGCCCCCGAGGAGATCAGGTCCCCTTTTTCAGCAAATACGTCATCAATAATCCCATCGATGGATGACCGAATCGTCATTTTCTCCAAACGCCGCTTGATGACTTTGATTCCATTTTCAAGGCGTTGGATATTGGTTTGGGCGTCTAATTCGGAAAGCTGCAGTGTTTCTTTGGCCTGGAGTAAGTCCCGTTTGGCTGCGCTTACTTCACGTTCCGATCGTTGCCCTAGCGCGAATAATCGCTCAACTTCAGTGAGCTCCTCTTGTTTTACCTCTACCTCGAACCGCATGGAATTGCCCACAAGCAACTGGTTTTGCGCAAGATCAAGATCGATCTGGCGAGCCTCAAGCTCTAGCTCCAAATCCCGAGGATCGATCATTGCGACGATATCACCCTCAACGACCTCCTGCCCTTCATCGATCAATACGTCGAGTAATCGTCCACCTTCTCCAGCACGAATTTCTGTCTTGTAGTCAGCGTTCACCGTCACCGTTCCCAGAACGACCGACTGAGCCGTGTCGACGACTACGGGCTGAACAATCGCTTCTTTGACAACCAGCTTCTTATAAAAAATCCACCCCGCGAATCCGCAGATCGCGAGAAAAACAACTGCAACTAAGGAACGAACCATTACTCAAGATAGGATAGAATCGCAGGACTCTCCATTGCCGCATGAATACTAGCAAGCGCTTTATAATAACGAGCCCGAGAAATAAAAGCCTTTGTTTTCTGAACCTCCACCCCACGCCTCAAGACCCTGAGCTCTTTTTCAGAGACTCGACCTTCCTTAACATCCACCAAGCCCTGGTTGTAGCCGCCGGTCGCCCACACGTAATCCTGCTCATCTAATTGGTTTTGCTGAATGAGAATTTTCAGGTCCTCTACCATAAATCTCAAATCGGACTCGATCTTGTCTCGCAAGATCACCAGCTCCCGCTCGAGTTGGCGCTTAGATTGCATCGATGACAACACGGCTCCACGGGTCGAGCCTCCGTCATAAATGTTCCAGCTGAACTGGACTCCAGCGAACGTCTCCTGCAAATCCAAATTACTTCGGTCTCCGGTCGCAATCGTTTCATTGTCTTGCCTGAAACGCACCAATCCGTCCAACTTTGGCCGGTTGTTAACGGTATTCCGGCGCAGAGCCAGGTCTGCTTGGTCTAGACGTGTTTTTTTCTGAAGATAATCCAAAGATACCGATTCTATGTCGGCAATAAATGCATTCACCTGAGCTTCGATTAGGCTGATGTCAGCCGGAATGGGTTGTAGGTCGACCTCACTCAACAAAGATTCGCTATTTTCAAGTCCAGCCTGAGTCCTGAAAGCGCTTTCGGCCCTCTCTAATCTGATTTTCAAAGATTCATAAGCGAGCTTGGCGCGGTCATATTTAACCTCTTCCTGAGCAAATTTACTACTCGACATCTCACCTCGTTCCACTTGGTCCTTGAAGAGTTCCAGGTCTGCCTTGAATAGCTCCAACGAAAGTAGCTGATCTTTTTCCTGCTGCCTGATTACTACGTAGTCGGCAAACTTGCCAACCAGACTTTGGTAGAGATTTAGAAACCCAATTTTCCGGCCATATTTGGCAAACTCCACACCCAGTAGACCGGAATCGTGGTCCGCTTCCAATGCCCCCCAGTGATAAATAGATTTTCTGGCCGAGACGTTATAACGTAAATTCACCCCTTCTGAATCAACACCTCCTGATCGTTGAATCTGATAACCGGCATCCACATTTGCACTCAACTTAATCGCATCACCGGAACTGAGCTGCGTCGATCGCGCTTCACCTTGCGTCACCAACATGTCCTGCAAATCCATATGCCAGGAATTGATGGCCGCTTTTTCTAAATGAGAGCGCAATTCACCATTTAGAATATCTAACGGAACAGGGGTCGTATTCTCTGCAGCCTGATGAGAGTTGGCGTGAGATGCTTGCCAGAACGTAATGACACAGGCTGCTAAAAGGCAAAGTGGTCGTAAAAAGGATTTCACGTAGTATTGGATGGAAGGAATTTTGAGATTCTAAAAAAGCATGGGAGCATCCCCACACATATCGAGCAAATTTTAAAAGAGAAGGTTCCTTCTTGTCAGAAAGAATTTTTCCAGCCTACATAGCTCACTTTGAAAATGAACCATGTTGTACTTGTAGGTGGTAGCGGTTACGTCGGACAGGCGTTCCAAGAGATTCTAACCAAACGAAATATTTCCTTTCGGAATTTTTCGCGCAAAGAAATCAACTACTACAATCCTGCAAAGCTTAAAGCGGCACTCAGTGCTGAAAAGCCAGATGCACTGATCAATGCCGCTGGCTACACCGGCAAACCTAATGTTGATGCCTGCGAAACGGACAAAGCCAACTGCCTGCTCGGCAATGCGGTCCTTCCTGGCATCCTTCGCGAAGTTTGCGAAGACCTCGACATCTCTTGGGGACACGTTTCCTCAGGCTGTATCTATACCGGCAACCGAACAGACGGCACCGGATTTACAGAGGAGGATGAGCCCAATTTCAATTTTAGAACTAACAATTGCAGTTTTTATAGCGGCACGAAAGCTTTGGGTGAAGAAGTGCTGGAAGATGCTTCCAAGTGCTACGTCTGGCGACTCAGGATTCCCTTCGATGAAAGAAACAATCCGAGAAACTACCTTAGTAAGCTAATGAACTACGAATGGCTGCTTGATGCAGAAAACTCGATCTCCCAGCGCTTTGAGTACGTAAACGCATGCATAGATTCATTCACTAAGAAAATACCTTACGGAATCTACAATGTCACAAACCCTGGCTCGACGACTGCTCGAGAGATCACAAAAACAATGACAGATCACGGCCTGATAACCAAAGAACTCAAATTCTTCGATTCCGAAGAAGAATTTATGAGTCGCGCAGCTAAGACACCCCGATCGAATTGCCTTATGTCTTCAGAAAAACTAAGCGATGCGGGAATTCAGCTTAGTGAAGTCGGGGAAGCAATCGAAAACGCCTGCCGCGACTGGGTCGCGTAATTTCATAAATGAACATTTTAGTAACTGGCGGTGCTGGATTCATCGGTTCCCATTTTATTGACCTCCTCCTCTCAAAACAGGTGGAGAGAATTAATAAGGTTATATGTCTCGACTTACTCACCTATGCGGGACGAGAAGAAAACTTTGCCCATCATTTGACAGACCAGCGCTTCAGCTTCGCTAAAGGTAATATTGGTGATCAAAGCCTTATTAGCCAACTGCTCAACGAGCACGCGATCGACTGGATCGTCAATTTTGCAGCAGAGACCCATGTGGATCGCTCTATCGAAGGCCCCGATGCGTTCATTCAAACCAATGTC
>CALGUT010000445.1 GCA_937920335.1 uncultured Opitutales bacterium | reverse complement strand
CTCTTGATTGTGCCACAGGTGATAGGGGTAGTAATTGTGAGCGATACGCTGGCAATTGTAGCCAAAGAATTCATCGAAGCCTTGTTTGTTCGGATCCCCCTCGCTGCCCGGGAAACCCAGTCCCCACTTTCCGAAGGCACCCGTAACATATCCCGTTTGCTTTAAAACCTCGGGTAGCGTAACCGAAGCGGCTGGCAAAGGCTCCTGGCCCTCAGGCATGATTTCTTTGTTTCCACGAATTGGCGTATGGCCGGTATGAAGCCCCGTCATCAGACTGGAGCGAGAGGGTGCACACACTGTGCTACCCGAATAGTGTTGGGTGAAACGCATCCCATTTGCCCCAAGCGCATCCAGATTCGGAGTCTTAAAATGGGTCTGCCCCCAACTACTCATGTCACCATAGCCTAAATCATCAGCCAGAATATAGATGATGTTCGGCGGAGCACTGGTTTCCTCAGTGGTTGGTTTGCCACAACCAACGAAGAGCGAGAATAATACGGTTAAGAAGCTTAGGGAGCGTAGGAGATTCAACATGTAAGCCAAATCGAAACTGCGCCCATGATCCAAGTCAATATTTCCCCGTCTCCTCGTGAACCATTATCTAGCGACCCTGTCAGCTAAGCTTGTAGCAGATAAAAAAATCTGGTTACGTGTCCCATTTTTCGAACCCACTTCTGATCACAGCCCAATACGATTGCCCTATGAGACGCTTACTACCGTTGCTAATTTGCTTACTCGCTAGTTCAGCCCCCTTTTTTATCCACGCCGCTGATCGCCCCAACATCTTGTTCATTCTCGCCGATGATTTGGGCTGGAAGGATACGGGGTTCATGGGTTCGGATTACTTTGAGACTCCTAATCTCGATGCCTTGGCAGCTCGCAGTCTGATTTTTAAACAGGCCTATGCCGGTGCTGCTAATTGCGCTCCCTCCCGAGCTTGCCTCATGACCGGTCAGCAGTCTCCCCGCCATGGTATCTATACAGTCAGTCCTTCAGATCGTGGGAACCCCGCCACTCGAAAATTGATACCGACCAAAAACATCGATCACCTCGATGATGAAGATATCACCTTGGCAGAATTGATCAAAGAACTGGGTTATCAAACCTGTCAGGCAGGAAAATGGCACCTCGGCGACGACTCACGCACTCAAGGGTTCGACCGAAATATTGGGGGCTGGAGCAGTGGTAGCCCCAAAGGCGGTTATTTTGCACCCTGGGATAATCCGTTTCTCGATCAAGGTGAGGACGGTGAATACCTGACCGACCGAATTACGACCGAAGCCCTAACCTGGCTCAAGGAGCGCGACGAAAAGAAACCTTTCTTTCTTTATCTCCCCTACTACGCCGTCCATACCCCACTCCAGGCTAAGCCAGAACTTATCGAAAAATATAAAGCCAAAGGAGCCCGCGGGGAGGTCGATAATCCTGTTTACGCTGGCATGGTTGAAAATATGGATACTCAAATTGGCCGCGTGCTGGATTATCTGGAAGACCAAAACCTCACCAAAGATACACTCATCATTTTCTCATCAGACAATGGTGGAATTCGTTCCGTCGCGCCTCAAGACCCACTTCGTGCTGGCAAAGGCTCCTACTACGAGGGCGGTATCCGCGTTCCCATGACCGTTGCATGGCCCGGACACATTAAACCGGGTATCAACCAGGATGCCATGGTTACATTTATAGACTGGCTGCCGACAATGATGAGCCTTCTCGGACACCGCTTGCCAGATCGTCCTCTGGACGGTATCGACTTCTCACCAGTGTTACTTGGGAAACAGGAATCCGTTGATCGAAGCCTCTACTACCACTTCCCCATTTACCTCCAGGCCTACAACCCCAAACGAGACGACGGCCGCGACCCGCTCTTTCGAACGCGTCCCGGGTCGGTGATCCGAAAGGGCGACTGGAAGCTACATGAATATTTTGAAGATGCCGCTATCGAGCTTTATAATCTGGAGTCTGACATCGGAGAAACCAACAACGTGATCACCGAACATCCAGAGGAGGCCAAGAAATTGTACGAAGAACTTAAGGCTTGGCGAACATCACTCGATGCAGGCGTTCCCACTCAATCCAATCCCGAATACGATCCGGTCGCTGCAGCTGACTTCCTTATCCAAAGTCTAAATAAAAAAGGACGATAATCCGATGAAAGCACTTTATATACTCCTACTAATTGCCGCTTTCATTTTCAGCGGCTGCGAATCCAAACCAGCAACGGAAACTCCTAAGAATGTTGTCGTCTTCCTTGTCGACGACCTCGGCTGGGCCGATCTCGGATGTTACGGAAGCAGCTATTACGAGTCCCCACGAATTGATGCCTTTGCCAAAGAGGCGGCTCGATTCACAAACGCATATACACCCAATCCCGTTTGCTCCCCTACTCGCGCGGCTATCATGACGGGTAAATACCCATCGCGCGTAAACATTACCGACTGGATCCCAGGACGTGAAGAACCCAACACAAGATTGGTTACTCCAGAAGACCGCTACAATCTGGCCCTTGAAGAAATAACTTTGGCTGAAGCACTTAAAGAATACGGCTATCAAACATTTTATGCCGGAAAGTGGCACTTGGGAGATGAAGGCCATTTCCCCCAGGACCAGGGATTCGATATCAATAAAGGAGGTCACCATCGAGGCAGCCCTCCGGGAGGTTATTATGCACCCTTCAAGAACCCTCAACTTGAGGATAAGCCCGATGACCGCTATTTGACTGACCGACTAACCAATGAGTGCATCGAGTTCCTGGATACACGCGATGGGGAAAAGCCCTTCCTCATGTACATGGCCTATTACACAGTACACACGCCGATACAGGGATGGGATGAATACGATGAGTATTTCGAGAAAAAGAAACAATCCCTTCCCAACGGAGGAGAAGTCGAAACTCGAAAAGAACAACTTGGCATTACCCGTCTAAATCAAACCGACCACAAATACGCTGCTATGGTTAAAGCCCTGGACAACAGCGTCGGCCGAATCCTTGATGCCATCAAAGCCAAGGGCCTCGATGAGGATACCATCATAGTGTTCTCTTCAGACAACGGCGGACTTTCAACTCTCGCTAAACACGGACCCACCTCTGACATCCCATTACGTGCTGGCAAGGGTTGGTGCTACGAAGGCGGCATTCGGGTTCCTCTCATCATTAAAGCGCCCGGTATCGACACAACCGATATCACTATCGACACTCCGGCAATCAGCATGGATTTCTTTCCCACAATTCTAGATCTCGCAGGATTGCCCGCTCGCCCCGAACTCCACAAAGACGGAGTAAGCCTAAAGCCCCTTTTGGAAGGTCAGTCTATTGATGACCGTGCCCTCTTCTGGCACTACCCCCACTACCACGGTTCCACCTGGAAACCCGGCGCAGCCATTCGGGTCGGTGACTGGAAGCTGATTCAGTCTTACGAATGGGATACCGTAGAGCTCTACAACCTTGCCGACGATATCGGGGAATCAAACGATCTGTCGAAAACGTACCCAGAAAAGACTCAAGAACTGTTAAACAGACTAATTTCAATGCAGCAGGAAACGGGCTCCAAATTGCCGTATCCGATCAACTAATGGGCTAAATCAAACGACCCTATATTTCAAAGTCGTCCACTTCGCGATAAGCTTCGATGAGTCGAGCTTCCCCTGCTTTACCCCCAACACTGATGCCGTGTTCCATGCCGATAACTCCGTCCCAGCCTTTTTTATGGAGGTGCTTGAAGACGTTCTTGTAATTGATCTCTCCACTCGTCGGTTCTTTACGCCCCGGATTATCTCCTGACTGGAAGTAGGCGATTTCATCCCAGCACATGTCGATATTCGGGATGAGGTTACCTTCAGTGATTTGCTGGTGATAGATATCAAATAAGATTTTGCAGGACGGCGAGTTCACCGCTTTGCAGAGAGCGTAAGCCTGATCTGAATACTGAAGGAATACACCTCCGTGGTTGGAATGCCAGTTAAGCGGTTCAAGCACCATCGTCAGCTCATGTGGCTCGAGGATCTCTGAACAGCGACGCAGTAGGTCAATTGCATTGGCAGTTTGGTATCCCTCTGAAAGACGACCACCTCCATATTTGTTCCAATCCTGTCCAGATGTCGCCGACTGCTGATCGACTGAACCCGGAACAACCGTAAACCATTTAGCGTTGGCACGTTTTGCGATGCCTACCGCTTCCTTGATATGTTTAATTACCTCATCGCGCGCATCGTCCGTGGTTCTGGTAAACACCGGATCGGTGAAATTCCCATAAGCGACGAATACGCCCATCGTCATTCCAAGGTCGTCCAACGTGGAGCCAACCTTCTCCTGCATAGCAGTCGTTTCCCGTGGAAGTCCGTTAAACTCCCAAGCGGTGAAACCGTTATCGTGAGCGTATTTGATCTGATCGATTACCGCTTCACCGACGGTATGTTTAAAATGTCCGGGATGCGGTGCATATTTTAACTTAAACGGAGTTCTTTTCTGCGATGCATGATGCGCTCCTGAAGCGCTATTCAGTGCAAATCCTGAAGCTGCTGCGACCACAGCTCCATCTTTGATAAATTGCCTACGATTCATATTTGGGGATGGGTTCTAGTATTACCTTATAGCCGAGGATTAACGCCTCAAACATACCACTATTGGAACTTTGTAGCCTTTCTCTGGCAACAAAGAAGAAATAGGCTCAACACCCTATTTCCACCAGACTTTTGCATTGCATTCGAACGTCGACCGATAAGACTGCCCGCCCGCATTGGAAAAGCTTTTCGAGGCGGCTAAGTATTTGATCACCGCTGACATGGACACACCTGCATTTTCCGAACTGGGTCTCAACCCCGAATTATTAAAAGCCGTAGACAAGCTCGGCTACGAAAGCCCATCTCCTATTCAGGCCATGACCATTCCACTACTGCTAAGTGGGAAAGACGTTGTCGGGTTATCACAAACGGGTTCCGGGAAGACCGCCGCATTCGGACTTCCGGCTCTTCAAATGATCGATACTTCGATCAAGAAAACCCAGGTGCTCATCCTCTGCCCGACCCGTGAGCTTTCCGTGCAGGTCTGTGAAGAAATCCACAAACTCGGATCGTTTGTTAAGAACCTTACTGCGATACCCGTCTACGGAGGCGCTCCGATCGACCGCCAAATTCGTTACCTGCGACAAGGAGCTCACATCGTCGTCGGCACCCCCGGACGCCTGATGGACCACATGGAGCGCGGAACACTCGATCTCGGAGTCACGAATATGGTCATTCTCGACGAGGCTGACCGCATGCTGGATATGGGATTCCGCGACGATATGGAGCACATCCTCAGTCAGGCTCCTGAAGACCGGCAAACCATGTTTTTCTCTGCGACGATGAACAAAGCCGTTGAGCGACTGATCGAGCATTTCGGAAACAATGCTGAACATATCAGCATCGAACGCAAAGCGCTCACGGTTGCTTCGGTCGAACAATCCTACTTTGAAGTCCGCAATCGTTCTAAAATCGAAGTGGTTTCAAGACTCCTGGACATTGACCCACCTCGTCTGGCGATCGTGTTCTGTAATACGAAGCGCATGGTCGACGAATGTTGCGATGCCCTCATTAATCGCGGCTACTCAGCAGACCGTATCCACGGTGACATTACTCAAGTCGGGCGTGAACGTGTCTTGAAAAAATTCCGTAGTGGCAAAGTCGAAATTTTAGTCGCAACCGACGTGGCTGCCCGGGGACTTGACATCGATGAAGTCGACGCCGTCTTCAACTACGACCTTCCCCAAGATCCTGAGGATTATGTCCACCGTATCGGAAGAACGGGTCGAGCTGGGCGCGAGGGGAAAGCTTATAGCTTTGTATTTGGGAAAGACATCTACCGTCTAGGGTCGATCGAACGCTATATCAAGCTACCCATCCAACGGTCTAAAATACCTTCAAAGGAAGATATCGAAGGCAAAAAGGCCGATGTCTTTCTCGAGCTCGTTAAGGGCAAGCTCGAGACAGGAGATTTCAAAAACTATGGTGATTGGATGGACCGTCTTCATGAGCAGGGACACACCACTACTGATATCGCGAGCGCACTACTTTCCCTACTAAGAGAACAAAAAGGACGCGACGGTGAGGAGATCGCTGAGGATAACGAACAACTTCGCCCGGAAAGACATCGTTCAGGCGGTGGAAGCCGGGGCGGCAGAAGTGACGGCGGCGGAAGGTCCGACCCGAGAAAACGCTCTTACTCACGTGGCAATTCAGGCGGTGGTCCCAGACACTCGCGCGATCGCGAAGGAAACTCAGATCGACGATCTTCAGACCGGCCTCGTTTCGAACGTCCCAAGTCGGACGGTTCCCGTTCTGAACGTCCAACTTCTGAAAGACCCAAACCGAAGCCAGCCTATCGCTCAGGATCCGACGAAGCCCCCAAAAAGGCTGGCCATGCTTTTGGCGAAAAAAAGGCTGCGGGCGCGAAACGTACCAAGAAAAACCGCGTCGACAAAGATAAGGGGAAGCCTTCCTGGAGTAAGCGAACAAGTAGATAGCTCCAAGCGATTGCCCCCATCGAAGATTTTAGGCAGGCTGCTTAAATTCGGCGCATCACCCAACACCTGCCTGTTAAAAACTTTTTCCTGAATGGGTAGTTGGATCGAATCTGAGAAACATTTTTTCCCCGATTCTCAGGTTCTTGTAGACAAGCGCATAGGTCTTAATAATTTTTATTCTTAAAGAAATTAATTACCCTAACTTGGCCTTTGATGAAGAAAGCACTTAAAATAATCGGTATCTCTCTACTCGTCATTTTTATCGGACTTCAAGCGGTCCCCGTGGACCGGAGTAATCCACCCGAGATAGCAGACTCTCAAATTCCAGAGGAAGTGAAAGCCATTCTCAAACCCAAGTGCTACGACTGCCATTCCAACGAAAGCACCTGGCCCTGGTATACCTACGTCGCTCCGCTCTCCTGGTGGATAGCTGATCACGTACATGAAGGCCGTCGCGAAGTAAATTACTCTCTCTGGGACACCTACTCCGAGGACAAACAAGAGCAAAAACTCGAAGAAACGTACGACGAGATCCTTGATGAGTTCATGCCGTTGGAGAGCTATTTGATTACCCATCCAGAGGCAAAAGTGACGGACGACGAGTTCGATATCATCGAGCAGTGGCTGGATGGAGACTTGTGATTGCCTATTCGGGTCGTGGGCCAAACCCTTGACCCTCCCCTCCCGGCATCGCTTGAATCCGATTGGCTGAAACATTGCCATTAATACCCCATGTTATCTAAACCCCGAACAGCATCCAGACTCGTCCAACGGTCAATCATCATCGGGCTACTATGGGTTTTTAACGGAGTCTCAGCGAAACAGCAGGTCGACTTTAACCGGGACATTCGGCCAATCCTATCCGGCAATTGTTTTCATTGTCACGGCCCTGATGAAGCTTCCAGAGAAGGAGGATCTATAAAAACCGGGGGACTTCGACTCGATACATTTGAAGGAGCGACGACGGATATCGGTGGATACGCAGCGCTAGTCCCAGGTAAACCTGATGAAAGCGAACTGTATTACCTCGTTACTACCGACGATGAGGACGATCGGATGCCTCCTCAAAAGCATGGAGGACGACTCAGCGGGGCCGAGATCGCAACGCTGAAGCAATGGATCGAAGAAGGCGGTGAATACGACCTTCATTGGGCCTATAAGAAACCGAAGCGCCCAAACCTTCCGAGCATCACTCAATGCAATTTCACGCTCCATAACCCGGTCGATTATTTCGTGGCCGACAAGCTTATATCGAGGTCACTAACACAGTCGCCAGAAGCAGATCGTTATGCCTTGGCACGGCGAGCAGCGTTGGACCTGACCGGACTTCCACCAACAACTGCGGAGGTTGACAAATTCGTCAAAGATCAAAGTCCCAGCGCTTACCGGCGCTACGTTGATCAACAGTTGGCTAAACCTGGCTATGGTGAGCACTGGGCAAGAATGTGGCTGGATCTGGCACGCTATGCAGACTCGGCCGGCTATGCCGACGATCCACTTCGCACGATATGGGGATACCGCGACTACGTCATTCGGGCATTCAATGAGAACAAGCCCTTCAATCAGTTTACCATTGAACAGATAGCGGGTGATCTCCTGAAAGAACCTACCATCGATCAGGTCGTTGCCACAGCCTTTCACCGCAACACCAAGACCAATAATGAAGGGGGAACCGACGACGAAGAGTTTCGGAATGAAGCAGTCGTCGATAGAGTAAATACCACCATGGCGGTTTGGATGGGCACGACCATCGACTGCGCTCAGTGCCACACCCACAAATACGATCCCATTTCCCATGAGGATTACTTCAAGTTGTTTGCCATCTTCAATAGTTCATCCGATGAAGACAGAACTGATGAGGCCCCCGTAGTCCCTATTTTTACCCAGGAACAAGAACGGAAGAAAACCTCGACTGAAACGAAACTGCAAAACCTGAAAAACGAACTCAAATCTGCGTTAACGACGGAAGAGAACCGAGCTCGCAGATACCAGTGGGAGCAAAGATTGGTGGACGGAGAAGGTTGGACGGTATTGAACACCACAGCCGCAGATATGACGGCCAGCTCTAAAACTAACTTAAAAAGCCTAGCCGATGGGTCCATCGAGGTCGGCAATAACTCGGCCCCTCGCGACACTTATACCATAACCCTGGAACCCGTTTTGATTCCGCAACTAGTAACCGGTCTAAGACTAGAGGTATTTCCAGAGGAGAATTCGGAAGTCGCAAACTCACTGTGGGTACTAAACGAAATTGAAGCGCGCATCGTCACGAGCACCGAACCAGAGGCCAACACCGCATCCCTTGAAGAGACTGAAGCCATGGCGACCACAGCAAAACTTAAACTGGCGAACGCAAGTGCTTCCTTTGAACAAGACCGCTA
Source organism: uncultured Opitutales bacterium (assembly GCA_937920335.1). Taxonomy (GTDB): domain Bacteria; phylum Verrucomicrobiota; class Verrucomicrobiia; order Opitutales; family UBA2995; genus UBA2995. Next base: position 16,572 of record CALGUT010000445.1, on the reverse strand, counting down.
CTCCGCGGCAGGTGCGATCGACGGAAACGGAGGCAACCGCTTCGCTGGCTGGGCCGCGAAAGGAAATCTCAGCGAAGTGAATACTGCGGTCTTCGAACTTGCGGAACCAACCTCCATTCCAGCTGGGTCCCAACTTCAAATCAAATTGGTTCACAATTTTCCGAACAAGAAGATTAAACGATTCAGGCTCTCAATAACCGATGAGGTAAAACCATTGCCCGCTGTTCCGAAGGACCTCTCTCCAACGCTCGTTAAAAACCCCATATACAGATCACCGGCCGAAGAATCTGCAGCGCTGGACTTCTTCGCTGAATTCGATCCCGGATCAATCGATAGCTTGGATCGTATCGCAACCATCCAGGCAGAGATCGATGCAATTAAACCGCTAACAACGGTACCGGTCATGGCGGAGGTCAACCATCAGGACCTTCGTGAAACTCATATTCAAATACGCGGAAGCTACCTCAACAAAGGAGCGAAAGTTGAGCCCGGCGTCCCGTCCATTTTCCACGCCATCCCCGACCATCTGAAGCCCGATCGTTTTGGATTGGCAAACTGGTTGATAGATCAGGAAAACCCACTTACCGCTCGGGTCGTAGTAAACCGGTACTGGGAAGCGTTATTCGGGCTGGGAATCGTCCCTACCAGCGAAGAGTTTGGCTCCCAAGGAGAACCACCCTCCAACCAGCCACTCCTTGACTGGCTGGCCGTCGAATTAATGGAAAGCGGATGGGATCTAAAGCACCTGTTGAAACTAATTGTAAGCTCAGCAACTTACCGGCAATCCTCAAAAATAACTCCTGAACTCTACGAAGCCGATCCCGAGAACCGCTGGCTGGCGCGGGGACCTCGTTTCCGAATTTCAGCCGAGATGGTTCGCGATCAAGCCTTAGCAGTAAGTGGTCTTTTGAGCGACCATATGTATGGGCCTCCCGTGCAGCCGTTCCAGCCTGAACTCGGACTCAAAGCAGCATTCGGAGGAGACACGGACTGGAAAACCAGCGAGGGAGAAGACCGTCACCGCCGAGGAGTCTACACGACTTGGAGGCGTTCGAATCCCTACCCTTCCATGGCAGCGTTTGACGCACCGAACCGTGAGGTTTGCACGATCCGTCGGGACAGAACGAATACACCGCTTCAGGCCCTGGTAACCCTCAACGACCCGGTTTACATAGAAGCCTCACAGGCACTCGGGAGGCGCATGCTTGAGCATCCTGGAACGATCGCTGATAAACTGACGTATGGATTTCTTCTCTGTTTGATTCGACACCCTTCTGAAAAAGAAGTGAGTGCGCTACTCCGTCTCTACAAATCAACCTACCAACACTTCTTGAATAACCTCGAGGACGCCCGACTCCTGGCAACGGATCCCATCGGCCCTATTCCGGAAATGGGTGACGGGGCTGCTTATGCCACATGGGCAGTCGTTGGAAACACTCTCCTCAACCTGGACGAGATGTTCTTAAAACGATGAATCCTCTATTCGAACGGCTACAGCACACCACCAGGCGCCATTTCCTAAAGCAAACGTTCGCCGGTCTCGGTGGAGTTGCGTTGGGATCGTTGATCAACCCCGCCAATGCTACCTCCTCGAGAATCGATCCGCTCGCTCCCAAGAACCCTCACTTCCCCCCAAGAGCCAAACACGTCATTTACCTCCACCTAACCGGTTCTCCGCCCAACCTGGATATGTATGACCACAAGCCGGAGTTGGTTAAGCGAGATGGTCAGGATTGCCCGGCAGAATTTTTAAAGGGCAAGAAATTCGCATTCACTTCGGGGACGCCCAAGCTGCTTGGCACCCGCCATTCATTTGCTCAATACGGCGAAGCAGGCCTTTGGATGTCGGACGCGATTCCTCATCTTCATGAAGTGGCGGACGAGCTTTGCATGGTTCACTCCATGAATACGGATCAGTTCAACCATGCACCCGCTGAGCTATTTACCCTGACCGGATCGCCACGTCCGGGACGCCCTTCCATGGGCTCCTGGGTAACCTATGGTCTCGGGTCCCTCAATGAAGACCTACCGGGATTCATCGCACTTATTTCGAGCGGCGTTCAACCAAACGGTGGAAAGAACTCCTTCGGAAACGGCTTCCTCCCATCTGTGTATCAGGGCGTACAGTGTCGAACGAGCGGCGATCCGATCCTTTATGTTTCAGACCCTCCCGGCATGGATCGATCCACACGGCGCCTCAGTTTGGATACGATTCAGGAACTGAACGAAATTCAAGCCGACGAGTATGGACATCCGGAAACGCGCACTCGTATATCTCAATACGAACTGGCTTACCGCATGCAAGTTTCAGTCCCGGAGGTGATGGACATCTCAAAAGAAAACCCCTCAACCATGGAGGCATACGGAGCTGAACCCGGTGGCTCCAGTTTTGCCAATAATTGCCTGCTTGCCCGCCGACTTGTCGAGAAAGGAGTGCGCTTTGTTCAGCTCTTTGATTGGGGTTGGGATTTTCACGGGACGAATGCAGATAACGGTGTCGGTGAGGGCTTGGTAAGAAAGTGCTCTACCGTGGATCAACCGATCGCCGCACTCATCAAGGATCTTCGTCAGCGAGGACTTTTAGACGACACACTCATCATCTGTGGCGGAGAATTTGGACGGACTCCATTCCGGGAAGGGCGCACAGCAGCATCCTCAGTACTCGGGAGAGACCACTACCCCGACTGCTTTACGATGTGGATGGCTGGTGGTGGAGTGAAAGCAGGTTTCTCATACGGTGAAACCGATGAGTTGGGGTTCGCCATAACCGAAAACAAAGTGCATATCCACGACTTCCAGGCGACCCTCATGCACCTACTGGGATTTGATCACGAACGCTTGACCTATCGCTTCCAGGGCCGTGATTATCGCCTCACGGATGTGCACGGAAAAGTCGTTCACAACCTGATCGCTTAAGAAGCGAGGGAGTTACTGATTCTTCCACAAAAAAACCCGCGCCTTTCGACGCGGGTTTCTGAAATAATTATTCGTCCTAATTAACGGCCAAACACTTGAGCCTCAATATAGTGATTCATCGTGTCGGTTGAATTGCCTTGTGAGTAGAAGCGCACATATTGTCCGCTTACACTGTCAACATCGATAAGTTTTCCTTCGTAGGATTCGATGTAAGCCTTGTCTTTTCCACGGCCGAGGCCTGAAGAATTGTCATGGTCGTTATTGAAGACCGTAGTTACACCACTCGAAAACTCAGCGTCATCGGACACTTGAACAACCACATCGTGATACGCACGGGCTTGTGAATGGTAGTGCCACAAAGCGATCGCGAAAATCTCTTTGGAAGCTTCCAGATCGATTTGAACCCACTGTAGTTCTGGACCGAGTTCGACGTAGTAACCTTCATCCGCATCCTTATCACCGTCGGTGAGGAATTCGAGCTCACCAATAATAGGCCAGTCATCTGAAGAAGTTACTTCCTTGCCGTCAGAAACGTTCTCGACGTCATCTGGCACCATAAGAGGCGCACGCGCTCCTTGAGACGTTTTTTCCAGGTGCGGGATTCCCTTAATAGGAACCGGCGTACCAGAGAATTTAGGTTTTGGAAGCTCTAGCTCTAGTGCCTTATCTGCTGCCTGAGCAGAAGATAAAGAAAGGAGATAGGCTCCGATAAAAGCGAAGGCTGTTAGTAGTCGTATTTGTTTGTTCATTACGTTAAGCATGGAAATCTGCATCAGTGAAGGTCAGTCGGCGTTGTGCTTCGATCGCTTCGTTAACTTTAAGAACGGCCGCTTCACACTGGAGTGCTTCATGACCGGGACAGTTCAAAGTGGCTTCACCCCGAACTGACGCAAAAAAGTTTTCGAGGTGAGGCTGGTGTATATACCCTTCCAGAGTCGCGTTGACCTCGAACGCATCCAACGCCGCGGTTTCACGAACATCCACAGTAGCCGATTTCTCGACACGTGCGGGTGGTAAAGGTACTTGCCAGGGTCTCACTTCGTATTCTCCTTTTTTCTTTAAGAACCCGTCTTGGACATACTTGTTCCAATCAGGAGCACTCGCCTCCCGAAAAACGGTCGTATATTTGGGGTTTTCAGACATCTTAATCGAGCCTTCGTCACCCATGAAATATTCAAAATAACCGCCACCTGCACTCGTTGTGGTGAGAACTTGGTAGAAAGCACGAACGGGTCCTTGAGGCGTATCAAACTCATAAATAGCCATCACATTGTCGTACCATTCCAGGTCTGAGTAGTAATCAGCTCCCCCACTCGCAGTAACAGCGATAGGATTTGAACCCAAAAACCAGCCAAAAATATCGATCTGGTGAGCGCCAAGGTCAGAGATTGGGCCTCCACCTAAGCCTTTGAACCATCGCCAATTACGAAATTGGTGCATCCCCTCAAACCCAAACTCTTTGAGCATGGAATCTTCGATCGCATACTTCTCCGGCCAACCGAGTGGCTCAGTGACCGCACGGTTCCATTGTCCGTTGATGTTTGTGATACGTCCACAAAGCTTGTTGTCCTCAATCAAGTGTTTCTTGACGAACTGGTAGCGAGGATTACTGCGGCGTTGATGTCCGATCTGCAGAAGCTTGCCGGTTTTTTCCGCCGTCCGAACCATAGAAACCGCCCCCTCATGGGTATTAGACATCATTTTCTCACAGTAAACGTGACAGCCGGCTTCCAAACAGGCGTTGGTTATGGGTGCATGCCAGAAGTCAGGAGTAGCCACGATAACCGCATCAAGGTCTGGCTGCTTCGCCAGCATTTCCCGGTAATCCGTGTACGGAGCTGGTTTGTGACCCGCTTTGCGAAGGAGACCCACGCCCCGTTTCAAATTGAATTTTTCCCAGATATCACAGACCGCCACGAAATTCAGCCCGGGGATCTTCATCAAAGATTGCATAAGCACTTGGCCCTGCGCACCTACACCTACGATTGCGACATTGATATCGTCCATCTTGGAATCACCACCCACTGCAAATAATGGAAGGTTGCTCGACAGCATCAGACCAGCTCCGCCGGCAACACTGGTTTTCAAAAAGCTACGGCGATCTACGCCTAGTCCTGTATCGTTATTCATGTTTCTTTTGGGCTAAAATTAATCTTTCCAAACCACCCATCTGGCGCTTCCCACCATCTTGAGTGCCATGACTGACATGATTACGTGAATTCCAAGCCAGGCGATGCCATGCTGTTCGTCCACGGCCATCAACCCTACGGATAATCCGACATAAAGCAAGAGTGAGACTATTAATGAAATGCGCAACTTAACACCCAATAACATCGTCACGGAGAGCAATAGCATGATATACCCTAAAGGCAGCGCAAAAACCTTCGTGGCCCATCCCGGCATAATGGAATTTTCGGCAATTCCATACGCCATTCCGGACATCTTGGCGTAGTAGTTCTCAAAACTGTAATTCCCAGGTGTTCCAAACTTTTCAAGACCGGCAAAAAACCAGCGAATGGCTAAAAACAACCGAAGTCCCAGGAAGGCCCAGGAATCGTTGCTTGCGTTACTACTTTGGGTAGATGGGGTCGAATTTTCACTCATATCTTGTAGGTATCCTTAAATGGGTAAGCAGACAATTTAGATAATTTACAGCCAGCGAACCAATAAAATTCGTCCTCGAACAGCTTAATTTAAAACTTAGACGAAGAATTGGCGAAAATCAGCTAGAAAAAACGACCAAAAGTTTCGGTGGTCTGATCACTCCTCGTCAGTTTACATAGGCACAGAAGTTGGTTTACTCTGCTGCTTGTCCTAATACTCAAGAACCTAAACTCATGCAATTCTACCTCGCAATCCCCTGTTACAACGAAGGCGAACGCCTCGCTCAGTTTCTGCCAGGACTCTGCACGGCCCTGGCAAAATCGGATCTTTCCGTGACGGTTCAGATTATAGACGACGGTTCGACTTTTTATCATCAAGGGCATTATCGCAGCCTGATGGAGCTACTCGATGGTACCTTTTCCTTTCTTAAATCTCCGATTACCCTCGATTTCAACCAAGGTAAGGGCGCAGCCGTTTATTCCGGATGGGCAGCCAATAACGCTGTCGATATGCTCGCCTTCGTGGATGCAGATGGAGCGGTCGCCCCTCCAGAAATTGTCCGGGTGTTGAGCAGCATCGTCAAAGATCCAGACGCCGACAACACGTTTTACGCCGCAAGTCGCATCAAAACGTCCGAGACGGATGTCAGCAGGGCTGCACTGCGAAATATTGGCGGCCTCACCTTTCGATGGCTGCGCAAGCAACTATTTAACTTCTCCGTAGAAGATACCCAGTGTGGATTCAAGGTCTTGCCAGCATCTTTTTTCCGAGAAAACCAAAATCGCTTAACCGAAAAACGATTCATCTTCGATATTGAGTTACTCCATCGCGCCGACCAAGCAGGCCTGAAAATGAACGAAGTCCCCGTAAACTGGATTGAAGTTAAGGGAGGGCACATGACTCTCGGGAATTCTGTCGGGCTATTTAAAGACTTACTCAGATTAAAAGGTAGATTGGACAAAGAGTCGCCGCAGTCAGGTCGGACGAGATAAAGAATGAAGCTATCTAACTCCATTACGATCCCGGACGAGGAAATCGAACTTGTAGCAATTCGGGCAAGTGGACCGGGTGGACAAAACGTAAACAAGGTCTCAACGGCCGTTCACCTGTTCTTCAATATCCGGAAGGCCACACTCCCCGAATGGGTAAAAGAGCGCCTACTAACTTCCAATGACAGTCGCATCACTGCTGAAGGAGTCATCGTCATCAAAGCTCAGTCTCACAGAAGTCATGAGAAGAATAAAGACGCAGCAAAAGAAAGACTTAAGAATATCCTCCGAGCCGCATTGATCACACCTAAAAAGCGACGGCTTACCAAACCCAAAGCGAGCGCAAACAGGCGGCGTCTGGATGATAAAAAACACCGCAGCCAGAACAAGGCCCTCAGAAAACGCGTTTCGAACGATCGCTAAGATTACTGACCAGCCAAACACTACTTGCCTGCAGTCTCACTGAGTATCTAGCTTAAAAGTTCCTGATCACCCCATGGAACGGAAGAAAATCACCCTGATAGATGTCGCCAACAAAGCCGGCGTTTCAAAAGCCACGGCCAGTCGTGCGCTGCAAAATCATCCGCGACAGAGCAAGGCAACTTGTAAACGGGTTCAAGAGGCAGCAAAGGAACTCGGTTATATAAAACACCCACTGGTGTCTGCATTGATGACCGAGATACGGCGAAAGCGTCCTTCAACGCTCAATACAACGCTCGCACTGGTCCACGGCTATCACATGGAATTCGAACCACCCCCGAGTTTGATTCATTTGCGCAAGGGAGCGATTGAAGCGGCGGAAGCAAACGGGTATAAGTTGGAAGAATTTTTCCTCTGGGAACCGGGCATGACCCCGCAACGCTTGATCTCAATTTTAGCAAGTCGTGGTATCTACGGAGTTATTTTTGAGCAGATTATTCTTAAACAAGTGCAGGAAGTCCGTCTTCCTATCGATCTTTCCAATTTTGCGGCCGTAGCGATAGAGTTTTCATTGCAGGAACCGAACCTCAACCGGGTAGACATCGACCAATACAACGGCCTACTTCTCGCGTTCGAAAAAACCAGAGAGAAAGGTTATAAAAGAATCGGCTTGGTAACCAATCGCAACGAAGAACATTTGTGCCAGAAGAAACGACTCGCCGCCATGTATCTTGCACAACAGAGCATACCCGTGAAAAACCGGATTCCTCCGCTTGTGACGACGGACTACCTGAGCGAACTAAATACCAGCTTACCAAAATGGATCGAAGAACAAAAGGTCGAAGCAATCCTCTCACCACGAAGAATTTTACCACAAGAGCTGAAGGCGTTGGGCTATAACATCCCGGAAGATATCGGATTTGCTCAGCTCATGGTCGCCGAAAACCAGATAGATGGCTACTCTGGAGTCATGCCCAAATGGACCATGGTCGGAGCGATCGCGGTCAATCAGATCATAGGGCGGCTTAACCGAAATGATTTTGGGGTTCCCGCCTATCCAACTGCTACCTACGCACCCGGGATCTGGGTTGACGGCAATACACTAAAAGACAAACGGAAAACATCCGTTAAAGATTCAGCGTAATCCAATAACCAAAAATTGGAGAGCGTGTTGCGTACATAAAAAAAAGCGCTCGGTGGATTCCGAACGCTTTTTCAAAAATAATATTTTTCTTAACTTCCCTCTGCCATCATAGCCGCTGTTTGCAACTCAATCGCGCGAGTGCCCGCTTCATAAGGACCCGCATAGCCCTTGGCCATCGGATCTGGAAATACTTCCGTTTTCCCCGCTTCAACTGCGTCGAAAACTTCAACCGCCACACTTTCAGGAGAAGCCTTTTCTAATTCGATCTTCTCAGCCATATCTGTGTCAACCGGTCCTGGATAAACGCCGACGAATTGAATACTGGTGCCCTTCAGCAACCGTAATCCTTGAGTCAATGAATGCACCGCTGCTTTGGAATCACTGTAGGTTGGAAGCATCGGAAAGTTTCCAAGTCCAGCGATACTGGACAGATTTATAAACGCTCCCCCGCCGTTACTTTCGAGAACGGGAACCAACGCACGAGCGACATTCAACGTGCCCCAGTAGTTCACTTCGAATTCCTGACGAGCGGGTCCCAAGTCATCAGCAAAAAGATCTGCTTGCTCGGCATATCCCGCGTTACTAACGACAACCTCGACGTCTCCAGCAATACCCGCGAGCGCATTGACCTGATCAAAATCCGTCACGTCCAAAGCGACAGGGACAACTTTCTCCCCGTGTTTTTCGACCAAGCTTATCAGTGAGGAAACATCCCGCGCAGTGGCATATACTTTCGACGCTCCACGGGCGATTAATTCATCAACCAACGCACGACCTATACCGCGGTTACTTCCGGTAACGAGCGCTACCTTTCCTTCAATTTGTGTATTCATAATATTTTATTTTGTTTTTTAGAGTTTTGGCTCACTTAAGCGACATTCATTACCCCATAAATTAACTATTTTCATTAACGTAAACAAACCCTCAGTCATACGACTTGAGAGCTTGTTTCCACTACCGCGGCAAATCAAAATAGAGTAACTCCGCGCTACTAGAAGTGACTATCTCTTGAGCGGACTCATCTTCTAAAGCCAAGCCATCGCCCCGCTTTAACACAACATCACCGACCGTAAGATTTCCATTAACCACTTGAAGCCACCCTTTTCGTCCTTCCGAGTTCGGAAGTTCAAGTGCCCCAGCCTCATTCAGGACCGTGTTGTAAATCCTCACATCCTGACGAACGTCTAGAACACTCGGCTCATCAACAGGCGCCACCAGAGTTAGCCACTTGTTTTGACGGTCCGCAGGATCGTAGTCTTCCTCCTGGTAACTGGGTTCAAGTCCCGGTCGTTCCGGTTGGATCCAGATCTGGAGCAAACGAGTCGTCTCCGTCTCAGAAGGATTGAATTCACTGTGATAAATCCCAGTCCCAGCGCCCATGAGTTGAACACGACCCGGATAAATCTGGGAGGATGTCCCCGTGCTGTCTTTGTGAGCAAGGGCACCTTCTGTGACATATGAAAATATTTCCATATCCCGATGGGGATGCGTTGGGAAACCGCCTCCTCCAGCAATGAGATCGTCATTCATCACTCGCAAGGGTCCCCACTGCATATGCTCAGGGTCGTAATACTCACCAAATGAAAAGGTGTGATGCGAATCTAACCAATCAAACTTTGCGTGGCCCCGTTCTTCAGCTTTCCTTACTACTTTCATCTTCTATTTCTTTCTAACTTAAGGTTTCTATTTTTTAAATTTCCTTGAGCACCGACAATACTTCTCTGCTTAAAGTGTCTTTACATCAAGATACGTGACGTAAAATTGAGAATCCTTTCAAACTTTCACAACCTCAATTAACTCTGCGCCAATTCAGCGGCTCGGTAACCAAGTTTTTTTAGTAATTTCAGTAATTGGCCGCGTTCTGAAGCGGATAAACCACTCGCTGCGATCTCCAACGAAGCGGCATGCTCCTTAAGGGCAGCCTTTATCGTCGAATTTCCGTTTGCTGTTAACGCCGCATAAATGACCCGTCGATCTCCCGCGTCCCATTGGCGTTCAACCAAACCCTTTTTCTCTGCTCGATCCACCGCCGCAGTGATCGAACCGCTCGTCAAATGAATCTTCTTACCGATGGTATTGATAGGCGTAGGTCCCTTATGATAAAGCACCTCCAAAACAGCAAAATCAGAAATGCAACCAAGCCCCAAGTCACTGACACTTCGCTTGTCCAAAATCTCCAGGGATTTGAACGCTTTCCAAAGCACGAGCCAGACATGCATTCCCGATGTATCCTCTTTCGTAGCCACCCAAACTATCTTTATGACATTTATCTTGAAGTCAAGCTATTTGAGGCGTTTGCACATTTGACAGTAGGTCATATAGTTTGATATGTTAAACCGTTAGCCAGACCACCAAATGTTTGATGCGATTATCAATAAAAAAGGAACTCTTCTCGTTGTTCACTTTAGTGAAGTGGTCGATTGTGATCAAACCCGGCAAACAGTAGAATCCGTTCGCCAACTAACAAAAAACGCCCAACCCGGCTTCACAGTGATCACAGACCTTGGCCGGGTAACCCATATGGACTTCGAATGCACTGAAGATATCGGCCAAATCATGGACCTCTGTAACACAGCAAAAGTAGCACGCGTATTCCGAGTGATTCCCAACGAAGGTGTAGATATCGGATGGAAAATACTCTCCCACTTTCACTATGATCAAGAGGCAGTGCAGATAAATACCTATCCTACGTTTTATCAGGCAATGAAGTCTTATCTCAGCACGGAGACCTAAGAATTCTCCAATTGGTGAAGGATTTCGATCAAGAACCGACGTCCTGAAAAATAGATTTTTTACCCAGTGCTTACCCTGTAGTCCTCAGTCCACTAGCGATCGCATTGATATTAAGTAGCAATGCAGTCAGTAATTCCTCATTCTTTCTACTCCCGCTGCGACTCGACCGCCATGATTTTAGCAAGCGGATTTGCTCGTCGTGAAGCAGACGAAGTCCTGTATCCCGGAGCTTCAACGTGTAAGCCAAACGAGGGCGACCTTGTCCAAACGGTCTGGAAAGTAATTCGGCTATGCGCCGCCTGGTTAGCTTCAACTCCGCCTCCACAATATTCATGAAATGGGTACGGATCGATCGATTCTTCACCAAACTCGCATAATCCTGAACAATGTCGAGAGACACGCTCGCCAACGTTGATTCAATATTATAGAGCATATAGCGGAGGAATGGCCAATCATCGCCAACCTGAATCAAGTAATCAAACTCCTCACGACGATTGCGCCGAAGCTTATCCAATGCAGTTCCAACTCCAAACCAACCGGGTAAATAAAACCGGGATTGGTTCCAGCTGAATACCCAGGGGATCGCACGAAGATCCTCAAGGGATGGCGTACCTGTTCTACGGGATGGTCGCGACCCCATCGTAGTCTGCTCGATAGCGTCAATCGGAGTAGCCGTACGGAAAAACGTCATAAAATCTTTCTCATGCAACAACGCCTGATAAGTCTCCTGGCTCACCTGAGTAACGTATTCCAACGCAGGAGTTGCCTTTTCAATAACTGCTCCATGCCTCGGCAATAGTTGAGCGCCCGCTCCTCCAGCAAGCAACAGTTCCAGGTTATTCGTCGCGCTCTCAACCGTATTGTATTTCTGCCCGATTACCTCGCCTTGCTCAGTGAGACGCAAACCACCCTCAAGCGCATCCTGGGGAAGTCCCTCCAGGAAGCGGTGCATAGGGCCTGCCCCTCGGCCGACCGTTCCGCCGCGGCCATGGAAAAACCGGAGATCGCGATTCCGTCGTTTTCCAATTTCGACTAACTTTTTCTGAGTTTTATAGAGTGTCCACTGACTCGCCCAAATCCCACAATCCTTGTTACTATCGCTGTAGCCGAGCATCACGGTGAGCGGTTCGTCCTTCCGGGAGCCAGTGCGACTCAACGTCGATTGTGTCACTGGATGATCAAGAAACGCGTCCGTTATGCTAATACTGTTTTCCAAGTCATCCATCGTCTCGTAAAGCGGAGCGACCGGTATACGACTGACTATCTTTCCGTTCTCAACGCGGGTTAAACCAGCCTCTCGACCCAAAACGTATACCAGCAACAGATCGGAAAACGTTTTTGTCATACTTACGATGATACACCCAAAGGCAGCTTCTCCAAAATCATCCATGTGCTTATTTACAACTTTGAACGTATCCAGCAGCTCTGTTGCCTCCGCCCCAAGCGAAGTCCACTCGGACGAAAAGGGACGTATCGCCTTTAGCTCCTCATTCAGAAAATCCACTTTGCGCTCTTCAGGCCAAGCGGCATAGGAGGCTCCACCGGGGACCCCAGCCGCTTCCAGGATTTGACCCATGGCCTTCGAAAAATACTGACTATTTTGCCGAATATCCAGACGCGCACAATGGAACCCGAAACAGGGTATGCTCGATTTCAAGGGATCAAGAAACCGCTGAACCAGTCGGTCTCCTTTTACTTCTTCCAGAGCATCTTCCAGGAACACCAAATCTGCTTCCAGTTCAGAAGGCGCTGAATAGTAGGGTTCTACCGTCTTACTGACCGAGTTCCTCAGCTTTTTACGAAGGTATTGCACATACACACTCCAGGGCTCTTCCAGATCGGCGACAACGAACCCATTGTCCTTTAGAACCTTCGACAGAGACTCCGGAACGAGGTGTGTATATTCGTTAAATGTAAGATTTTGCTCCACCTCATTTAGAAACCGGTCATGAATTTCTACCGCGGCTTCACGCAAGGTAAGTAAGGTCTCCGACGTAACGGTATGGGTTACAAAAGGATGGCCGTCTCGATCTCCCCCCACCCAAGAGCCGAAAGACAGTTGGGGTAAGCTCGGTGCTTCTCCGCGATAAACAGGAAACACTTTCTTCCAGGCGTTACTCAGACGCTTTTGTGCTGGCTGCAAGGTATGCGGAAATATCTCTACAAGATAAAACAGCAGGTTCCTATTTTCATCTTCAACCTTAGGCTTGCGCGTGTAAATCTCACCGGACCTCCACAACAGATCTAACAGGAGCTCAGCGGTTTCATCTTCCTCCTGCGAAGTCATATCCGCATAATCGTGCTGGTGCCTGACCAGTCTGTATAACTCGCGATGCAAACGCAGAATCGCCTGCCGCTTGGACTCTGTTGGATGCTTCGTAAAAACCGGTTCTATGAAGCTGGATTTGAGCTTTTTGAGAATTTCATTCGGTGTGTACCCGGTATCCTTGAGCCTCAAAAGGTAATCGTGCCAGCCGCCGGAGTCTGGTTTGTTAAACTCTCTTCTCCACTCGGCGCTTTTAGCATTGGCAATCGCTTGTTCAATGATGTTGAGGACTTGAAAGTAAATGGAAAGCGCCTGGGATCCCTTCGGCGGGAGTTTCCCTACTGCCTGCTTCTCCAGATTGCGAATCATCGCCGCACACGGCTTCTCTCCGATCCCATCCAAGACCTGAATAAAGTGCTGCAGCAATTCGTCGCGCGCATCTTCGATGTCTTCGATCCCGGTTTTTAAACGTCTGGTGAACGATGTGTTTTCAAGCTGTTTCATATAGGTTAAATGGAGGTCATCGTCGCTCGACTGACCGCTCAACTAGAACGGACACACATTCAAGCAAGATCTTCACGAAGCCGGAATTATACCAATGCGAACACCATACCACGACTCAAAAAATCGTCTGCTTAGCACCTCGAATTTCACCCACGCTTACGGGTCAGCATAAACTGATTGCCTTCGGTATCCACACACATAGCCAAATGAGGTGATTCTCCGTCCTCTGGCTTAGGCTCATTTGTGAGCTGACCTCCGGCTGCGACAACTTCCGCTGCCCCTATCACCACATCAACAACCTGAAAACTCATTCCGGTCCAGGTTCGCTTGCCTTCCCCTCCCCCGTGGATACCGATAATCGCCCCACAGAGTTCCAACTCAGCCATCACTTCATTGTGTTTCGTAACCGTGGCACCCAGCACCGTTTTATAAAACTCGACCGCCCGATTCATGTCGGCGGCCCAGATGATATATTTAACCCGTTCAACTTGCATGGGAAGAACCTTCGCTTGAAGCAAAAGCACATGCAAGAGGATAGACATCTGATCCCCGTTCAAACCCTGATTCCACTAGATAACAACGATTGAATAATCACGACCCTTGGCCAACTCAAACACCGTAATCTCCGGTGGAGCGAAAAACCGCAATTGCGGCCCCCAGGCTCCGGTCCCTCGGCTGAGGTAGAGATAAGCTTTGTCGCTGACCCTTGAAAGCCCGTGCCGCGCTTGGTATTGTAGGCGAGTCAGGAAAATAAAAGGAAAGATCTGTCCTCCGTGCGTGTGGCCAGACAGTTGAAGATCGTAACTGTCCGCCACCGCGGGCGAAATGTGTGGCCGGTGCTTTAAAAGAATCTTGAATGCATTCAAAGGAACAGCTCTGAGGGCTTCCATTTCCGCTTTTTCTGTTGTGTGACCCTGAAGAACTTCGGGATCATCCACACCCATTATAAACAACGTTGGGTCGACCTGAAAAGCGGCAGATCGCAGGACTTTGAAGCCAGCTGCTTCTGTGAGTTCCAGAGCCTCTTTAAGACCCGCATATACCTCATGATTCCCAGTGACTGCTATCTTGCCCTTGGGAGGATTTAACGCTCGGAAGAGCGCTGCGAACTTCGTCAATTCGGTGAGATTGCTGTCAAATAGATCACCAGTCGATACCAGTAAGTCGGGTTTCAACGCATCCACGGTTCTTACGATCTTTCGTATGTGACTGTAGGAGCTTCCAAACCCGAGGTGAATATCCGAAACCTGTACTATTCTAAACGGCTTCTCCGGATTGTATTCAAATTTAGGGGACGTGACTCTCAGCATTCGAACCCTGGGATTCCGAAACTCATAGAACGCGTAGACCGATGATACGGAAGTAAGGATTGCCACCACGAACAGCGCATCCGATTCACTAATTCCCCGGAATATAAGCTGAGCGATATCGAGCAGCAACGCAAAAGAAGCGAACAAAAAGCTGACTCCCATCCAGCTGTAGGCCACCAAGGCAATGAGGCTGGAAATCCACACCGGCACTTTACCCTCTGAGATGCGAAGAAGTATTGGGGATAACACGAACAAGACTAATAAGCCCCCAACCAACCCCAAAGACTGGCCCAACCCCGCTGCAATTGTGAAATAGAGATAGGTGTTAAGTCCGCCGTAAACGAATAAAAAGATGAGAAGGAAAGGAACCATAGTACCTAAGTAACGATCCTCTCCGAAACCTTGCTTGATAAAACAGGGCTGTGTCTAAACCGACGTCGCCACTCGCCTACCAAACGCGGCATACAGGACAGGAAGAACTAACAGGTTTAAGGCCGTGGAGGTTACCAGTCCTCCCAGAATAACGACTGCCATAGGAAACTCTATCTCGTGACCCGGAATATTGCCGGCTATGACTAATGGCAGTAGGGCCAGTGCCGCACTCGAGGCGGTCATAAGGATAGGTGCCAAGCGTTCCTCGGCACCTCGTAGCACGAGCGGCACTCCAAACTGCATCCCTTCCTCTTGTTCCAAGTGTCGAAAATGACTTACCAACATAATACCGTTACGCGCAGCAATACCGAGCACTGTCACGAATCCCACCAGCGATCCGATCGACAACACTCCACCACCCAGAAATGCCGCTACAACACCACCGATCAAAGCGAATGGCAGGGTCAAGCCCACCATAAGGACCAGCCGGAAGGATTGGAAATCAACCTGAAGCAGGACGAAGATCCCAATTAGAGAGAGTATCGCCATGAGGTATAATTGGCGACTGGCAGCTTTACGCTCTGCATATTCCCCCAGTATTTCGGGATGATATCCCAGTTCAAAGGGTACACCGGCGATCCTATCATCAATCTCTTGAGCAACACTTCCCAAATCGCGGCCACGCACATTACAGGTGACGTCTATTCGGCGTGAAACACTCTCACGGACAATTCGGTTTGGCGCTGGAACGACCTCTATATCGGCAACATCACCGAGCGGAACCAAAGTCCCACCTGCTATTTCAATAGGGAGCCTCCTCAAAGCCTGAATGTCCGTTCGTAGTTTTTCTTCTCCCCAAACTGCCACGCTGAAGATCATTTGGTCCTGATACTGTCCGCTGGCTTCTTCCACCCTGGTGCGGTGTCCCACCGCATTCAATTGGTAATTAAATGCATTTAATATTTCAGACGCGGCATTTGATACGGAAAGAGCGGTAAGTCGGTTCAGGTTATTGTACTGATAGCTGTGCATCACTCCGTTGGCGTAAGTTACCGATTCCAGGTTTCCGACATCATCATAGGTATAGCCATGGGTTTCTGGCGGGGAAAAGGCCTGGTCGCCTACGGATTCGAGACGGTTGAGAATGTGGTAGATCGCCCCCGGGTATGGATGATGTCGCGAAGCTCGGTACAAAGCGTAATTTCCGGGACATGGAATCCAGGAAAAGGGAGAAAACACTGAAATTCAAGAATCATGGAATCGCAGATTCAACTAACAAGTGCAAGAGGCTAGAGGCCCATTATTATCGTTAGT
>CALGUT010000444.1 GCA_937920335.1 uncultured Opitutales bacterium | reverse complement strand
AGCACCTAACTCACCTTTACATCGCTCTCTTGCACTTCAAAGTTGAATCCACCATCCATAATGTAGCAGGTTTTGGTGATTTTTGAAACTGGCACAAAAGGGCCTGCGCCTTAAAAGACCGACATTATTAGCTCTCCCCCTTCACCAGACCCAAAAAAAGTATCTGAAAATACATTTCTCCTAATCTTACTGAAAGTCAACATCGCCACTACCGAATTGATCTCGGTCTCAGATCAATACCAATCAGCGCGTTGATAACCAAGAACACTTCTGCAGTACTGATATTTCGAATTGTTCTCCATTACTGAGATCAAACACCGTGATCTCTGGAGGGGCAAACACACGAAGTTGTGGTCCCCATGAACCCGTTCCCCGGCTCAAATAGAGGTAGGTCGCTTCAGCAAATTGGGTCAATCCGTGCCGCGCTCTATATTGAAGCCGTGTTAGAAAAATAAACGGAAAGATCTGCCCCCCGTGAGTATGACCTGACAGTTGAAGATCGAACTTACCCAGTTGGGAATGGGTCACCTGTGGACGATGTTTGAGTAGCACCACAAATGCACCTTCCGGTATTTTTTCGAACGCCTTTGCTTCCAAAGATTCTGCAGAAAGTCCAGAAGGCACTTCCGGATCATCGACGCCAGCAACATACAAGTTATCAGCGACTCGTTGGCTATCCGCCCTTAGCAAATTAAACCCAGACGCTTCGGTCAACTTGATCGCCTCTTCCAGACCTGCATACACTTCGTGATTACCGATAACTGCGAACTTTCCGAATGCGGGTCGGAGGGTTTTCAAACGATTCACATACGCACCCAGATGCTTTAAATCGGTATCAAATAGATCTCCGGTCGATACCAGCAAATCGGGATTCAAAGCGCCTACTCTTTTCACGATGCCTTTCACCTGCCCCGGCAACGTTCCATACCCCAAATGCACATCAGAAATTTGCACTAAGCGAAAAGGCTTACCATCCGCATGATCCAGCTTCGGTGAACGAACGCTCAAGTAACGAATCCTGATCCGTCGCGATTCCCAAAACCCGTAACCACTCAGGATTAGGGTCAATCCAATGACCCACCACAACGCATCTTGCTGGGAAAATCCGGACGCAAATACCTGAATACCATCGGCAAGCAACGAGACTGAAGCGAACAAGAAGGCGACTCCCATCCAATTGAACCCTACCCAAGCAAGCAGGATCGCCAGCCACCTCGGGGCTTTCGCTTCTGCAAATCTCAGAAAGATTGGGACCAAGACCAAGACAACTAAAAGGAACGCAATCGGCGCGGAGTGGACGCCCAAACCCGATAGGATCGTGTAGTAAACGTAGACATTTAGGCCTCCGTATATGAGGAGATAGGCGAGGAAAAATAGTAGCATCAGTCCCTACCAGTAGTGGGAGAAATAGAATCCTTACAGATACTACAAACTCTCAACAAACTGAATGACCAACGAACGCTGGTCAGCGGTTAGCCTGAGAAATTCCTTCTTACTCGTTTCTGCTTCGCCACCATGCCAAAGGATCGCTTCCTCGACGTTTCGAGCACGGCCATCATGGAGCAGACGAGTGTGCTTGTTCACCTTCGCATACAAGCCGATTCCCCACAGCGGTGGCGTTCGCCACTCGCTACCAGACGCTTCAAAATCAGGACGATCGTCGGCTAAGCCCTCACCCATATCGTGTAATAATAGATCCGTATAGGGACGTATCGTTAGCCCTGATAGTGCAGCGATCGGAAAATCATCCATAGTCTCCAGAACCGGCAGATGGCATTTAGCGCATTGGAGTTTCTCAAACAGCGCTTTGCCCTCCCGAAATGAACCACGATCTTTCACTCGAGCAGCAGGAACACCCAGTGTCTGCATATAAAACACAACGTCATTGAGATCACGATCGCTGATTTCAGGAGAGCCGCCACTCGGGTATTCCTCAGACAAATTTTGGCCGTCTGTATGATTCTCTTTAGGAAACAACGACGATGTAATTCCAATATCGCCCGCAAATGCTCCGGCAGTTTGATCCAACAAGTTTGCCTTATTCGCTTTCCAGCCAAAACGCCCAAGGTCCTTTCTCCCTAGACTGACGCTCCAGACAGTATTAGCCCTACCTGAAATCCCGTCGTCATCTGCATCGTCGGGATCTGCGTTCGCCAGAATGTCTACTTCCGCAACCGCTTCTAGAAGTCCCAACCCGAATACGGCTGATGCGACTCTCGGTGAAGTCATGAGCT
>CALGUT010000443.1 GCA_937920335.1 uncultured Opitutales bacterium | reverse complement strand
ACGATTACGAAGCTTTTTCACATAAACACTTCTCACAGGGGCATCCCCTTCCAATCTTGGCCCACCTTCGCGATGCTCCAGCTCGCCCGACGCCACCAACATAGCGTCTCTGGCTTGTTCAGCGCTCAAGCGTTTAGGCGGGAATCGCCACATTAGACGATTCATCGGATCCTCAACCGTCGCCAACTCACTTGGTTCTCGGTTTGCTGTCTGGCGATAGGTCGCACTGGTCATTATCAGTCGATGCATCGCTTTCACTCGCCAACCGCCCTCTAAGAATCGAGAGGTTAACCAATCCAGTAACTCCGGATGGCTGGGGTCTTCACCGAGGGTGCCAAAATCATTAGGAGTCGGAACGATGCCCGTACCGAAGTGATAATGCCACAGCCGATTCGCCATAACTCGTGTCGAAAGCGGATTCTCGGAATCAGCAATCCAGTTCGCCAGGGCAGAACGCCTCCCCGTGGTCGTGGCCGTTGGAGTGATTTTTGGCTCAGGTAATCCCAACAGTGTCAAAAATGCAGGTGAAACCATTTCCTTACCGTAACGACCTCCCAGTAAAGTCGGAACCGGTTCGGTCGAAATATCCGTGGTGAAAAATGACTCGGGAGGTGCCTGTGGCTTTGTTTTTTCGAGTTCTTTCAACTGACTTAGTAATACGTCATACCGCTCCAGTTTCTCCGGCTCTTTCGTTTTTATTTGTTTCACATAAATGATACGCCCGATCTGGTCGATCACCTGCTTCTCGATGAGCTCGGCCATTTGCTTTTCATAGGAATTACGTTCAGCAAATGGCTTATTATACATGTCCTGTATATCCGGCGGAAACTGCTTGATAGAGTAATCTTTCACCCCTGCATCGTACGACTTACGAAATTCCTGAAGCTCATTGAGCACGGGCTTAGCTTCGGCTTCCCAGGCAACCAACTCCCGACCGTAACGCTCAATCGTATCCGGTGTTTCCAGTCTTTGACCATCAGGCCAGTAGGTAGTCGATAAAAAGGCCTGAAGCGCGTAGTAGTCCTTCTGAAGAATCGGATCAAATTTATGATCGTGACACTGAGCACAACCAAACCCTAAACCGAGAAATACTTCACCAGTGACATTGGTCATTTCATTCATGATCAATTCCCAATGCATGCGGGCGTCCCGCTGGTTGTATTCATACACACCATTGCGCAAAAAGGCGGTCGCAATCAATGTGTCGGGGTCTTCCGCATTCACTTCGTCGCCTGCCAACTGTTCCCTAACAAATTGATCGTAAGGCTTATCTTCGTTAATCGACCGAATCACATAATCACGATATAAATACACACTACTCCGGTATCCATCTGCCCGATACCCATCGGACTCAGCGTAACGTGCAACATCCAGCCAATGTTGTGCCCACCGCTCGCCGTAGCGAGGGCTTTCAAGAAGTTCATCAATCAGCGCCTCGTAGGCGGTATCAATATCTTCAGCCGCCGCCCGCTCAAATTCAGCCAACTGCTCAGCTGTGGGCGGTAGCCCGTGTAGATCAAAATAGACCCGTCTCACCAGTTCGAATAAACCTGCCTCGGGTGCCGGCTTTAATCCGCTCGCACCCAGTTTCTCATACACAAATTGATCAATCGGATTCCTGCCCCAAAAACCATCGTTCACCGAAGGAGGTGCTGGGTCAGCAACGGGCTGAATAGCCCACCAATCAAAGTCTTCTTCGGTAAATGACTTCGATTCAACCGGTTCCGAAGAAGCTGCTGCGACGTACAATGCAGACGCCATCCAGAGAGCAATTACGTTTCTCGAGTCGCAAATGGAGATCATAGGGTATCGTTTACTGATTTCACTCTCAAGGTCGGTGCTCAGGCCTTAGGATCTTTTTTTGATGCAGAGACACGCACCAAGTCTTACCTATCCGTTTCGCCGTTTTACCGAACAAGGATAAAGATTGCCATACCATCACTGATATTTCGAACAAATTCTGCAAGTCAGC
>CALGUT010000442.1 GCA_937920335.1 uncultured Opitutales bacterium | reverse complement strand
GCCGACTTCAAACTCAACGGTATCGCCTTCGTTTAAGGCATAACCATCTGTTTCAGAGTGGTGAACGAACAAATCTTTCCCACCTTCGCTTAGTTCTATAAAACCAAAACCTTTATCTTCATTAAACCACTTTATTGTACCCTTAGCCATATTATTACTTTCTGATGTTATTATTAAATCGCTTCGAATTGGCAGAGATAATGATTATGAGTCAGAAAATATGCTTACCAAGCTAGAATGAAGCGACACAGGGGCACCGGTTGGGATGAATTGCAATGATAAACGCGAAAACAGGCGACACATCCCAATTAAAGTCATAGAATTGCGCGTGAATTCTTCGATCGGATCAGGCCGCCTACTGTTGCGAAACCTTAAAACGGAAACGACTGCCAACCGGTAGCGTGTGCACTCAGTCGTTCGAGATCTCTGGATTCAACGGATTAGGGGAGGTAAACTGAGTTCGTCGCGGACACTATTCTTTTTAGTTGAGCCGACGGCGGTATAGCATGGGAGGAACTCCGTGGTATTTTTTAAACGCCCGCGAGAAGTAGTTCTGAGAATCGAAACCTAGCTGAAACGCGATTTCCTTGATGCTGAGCTGAGTATGCTCTAGCAGGTTTCTCGCTTTTTCGTAGAGCAGCTTCTGACGATATTGAATGGGGCTTATCTCGTAGGTCCTGCGAAAGCAGGTGCGAAACCAACTCTCACTCATGTTGAGACCTTGGAGAAATTCGTGAATTGCCAATTCATCAGCAACGTGCTCTTCGATGAACTGTTTGGCCTGTTTCAGTGTTTCACTGACGTAATGCGAGGAATCGGGATTATTTCTCGCTAAGCGTGTACCGATTTCACGTGCTGTGCGGATAAGATTCTTGGCCAACAGAGGGAGCTCAGTCACAGGAAGGTCAGCTGAGAGAGCAGTAATCCAAATCGCGGCAAGAGGTTCGCCATTATGATTGCAAATACAAGTAGCGACGCAGTTGACTCCTTCCGCGTATTCTCCGACGTCTGTTGCGTAGCCTTGTTTTGAATAAAACCTGAGCGCATGCTCAAGTGAATCCGCATCTCCAAACGTTTTTTTAGTGAACGTTCTGAAGTTCAGCTTCGACACTAGTTCTTTCTGGTGATCGGCAGTAAGAAAAGCCAACAAAGCTTTGCCTGGCGCTGTGCTATGAAGATGAAAGTGAAACCCAACCCGTGGAACATAGGCGTGGTCTCCGGTCCCAGGGAACGAAGCCAATACCACACCTCGATTCTGATCCTCTCCCAAAACCGCCAAAGCCGTGGTCATTCGCGTCTTATCCCGTAATTCAGCAAGCAAGTCAGAACTGTTCTGTATGAGAACGGCAGCGTTACCAATTTGGTTTTCACTCATAATGCAAAGATCTCAGTAAAACGACACGGCCATACAGCGGTCAAGTCCAGCTGGAGCTTACATGTAGGAAATGGCTAGAATCCTTCTCAGACACTGAGTATTTTCTGATTGCTGAAATCTTAAAAACCATAAGAGCAATCGAAATGTGCATAGACTATCTAGCCTTTCGGGGTATATGAGTGGAAGGGTCGTAAGAGTCCCAGAAAACCACGGCTTATTCATATGCACGAGATACTATTTCCGCTTATTCTGGTAACGGTAGTCAGCGTTTTCCAAGGCACCTTCGGTTTGGGAATGAAATGCTTTAAACCGTTACCCCGAGAAGCTTGGTGATTGATTCACTCCACATTTGCCATGCTTATCGTTCCGCTGGTCTGGGCATCACTGGTCTTTCCCGACTTATTTGGGAGTATCGCTCTGGCACCCAAAGATGCGGGTTTCATGAGTATCCTGTTTGGATTCCTTTGGGGAATCGGGGGCATCCTGTTCGGCGTCAGCGTGCGTTACGTAGACGTATCGTATCGTAATGGGCCTCGCTGCCCTCATGGGAGCGCTGATCCCACTTCTGCGCTTACCGGATATCGGCGACAATCCAGCCCCTTGATCGCCCATTCCTACCAGTCCAGTAAATCTTTGTCTCATATTTGGAATAGATTAAGGAGATTGGCCGCATTAGAACCTAGACTATTGCGAGTGGCTCAACTACTCCAAAAACCGAAAAATGAATACACGCAGTCGAAAAGTGTATAGATAATTGTGCCTTTTAT
>CALGUT010000441.1 GCA_937920335.1 uncultured Opitutales bacterium | reverse complement strand
CTTTGAGGGAGAAGTTGAAGTACGAGAAGGATCAATTCTGACGGTTGAAGGGTTGAGTTCGGCAGTACCAACAACCATTCAGGTAGGAAGTACCGCGGAGCTTTTTTTAGAGAACCTGACGTTTGATGAGACTAAAATTCTTGGCAAGGGGAAGGTAACATTAAGCGGGCTCCTTGAGCCTATTGCCAGTGTTGATACATATTTGTCTATAGCAACTATACAGTCAAACTTTACAGATGCTGTTCTCAAGTCGGATGGCTCCACCAGTTACAGATTGAAACGGGGAGGAGAGCTTGGTTTGGAGAATGCCATTTCAATATTCGAGAATGTCCAAACGGATTTAGACTCGGATGTATACGTCGCAGCCGGGGTTCGATTGAAAATTCAAGAGGAGCTGAGATTAGGATCTAAACTTTCGGTTAGAGGGATTCTTGAGGTGGCAGCAAGTATAACCAACTTGCCTGATGTAGCTATCCTTGATATAGGAGTCATTGATTTAGGTGGTAAGGATCCCTTCTTAGGGCCTCCAGTTACTGCTGCTAAACTCGAAGTCGCTCCTGGGCTTTCCGGACAAATAATTGTGGAATCTGACCTAAGATTGTCGGAAGATAGTGCGGTATTAAAGGTTGGTGAAGGTAGCCGGGTCCTCTTCGTCGGTCCTGTGGATGATTTCGTGACTGTTACTCCTTCTTTATCCACTTTGAAGGCTGGAACTAGTATCATCGAAGATTTTGCATCCTGTTTTATCGGTAGCGGTACACTGACAGAAATTTCGAAGTCCGCCACAGTATCGATTGGGAAACCGCCCGCATCTGGCTCTTCCGTCTTTGACCTGCCAAAGCCGGGAAATTCTTTAACTGTGAAAGGTACCCTAATCTTAAACGACGGGGCTATTTTGGATATGGGCGGTAAGACCTTACGTTTTTCAAACAATATCATTCAGAAGCCTGGTTCTGATATCAAAGGAAGTGTAGAAAGTGTCCGAGATGCGGTCCAGGGGATTCCGACTCTTGCTGGCAATATTAGTATCGATGGGGATCTAACCCTGGATGGGAATTTGGCCCTTGGAGCTTCTCCTGGATCTGGTCGTATTACGGGTAACCTTACCTTGCTGCCGGGTAGCGATATGCAAGTTGAGTTTGCCGGGGCTGAGCCTGGTACGGGATTTGATTTCCTCGAAGTGGGCGGCACGGCCAATCTGGATGGGAAGTTGACGCTGTCTTTAATAGATGAATACGTCCCAGATAACGGGGCTGAGTTTCTATTCCTTAAAGCGGGCACGGTTTCTGGGAGCTTTGATGACATTGATCAGGGCACCCTCGGTAGGCAGCGGCGGTTCGATGTGACGGCCGGTGCGGAAGGCCTAACGGCGACCATGCAAGCACTGTCGATCGCGAGTTATGCGGATTGGCGTACTGCGTTTTTCAGTGAGACTGAGGCTGCTGATGACCTGATCAGTGGCGTGGGTGCAGATCCGGACAATGACGGTATCGTTAACCTGACTGAGTATCTATCCAATGGTTTACCGAAAGGGCCTTCGTTGGAGCCGTTGATGTTGGTGCAGAATTCACCGGATATCTTCCTGCTTCAATTGGCCAATGGAGTCGCCGACTATACCTGGCAGTTGGAAACCTCGACGGCTCTGGAAGGATGGTCGGCCGTTGAAGTCAATGTCACGGAGCTCTCGGTGGAAGAGGATGTTTCTTTCTTTAGTTTAGATCTGCTGACTCCAGCGACTGAGGGAGATCGATTCTACCGTTTGGAGATAGACACCGTGCCTTGAGCTAATTATTTTCCCCAAGAGGCTCAATTTGTGCTAAGAAGTCCTCAATGGATTCTTCTCGTGAGCACAAATTCCTGATTTTATTTGGGTTCTATGTGGGTTTCTGGGGGATGCTCCAGGGACTTACTGTGAAGCTGGTTCCTTTGGACCTATCGTGGTTTGGACTAGGTGTATTGGCTTTTAGCTACGGCAGCTTTGCGCATGCGTTTACCTTTCCCTGTACGGATGCGGTGGCGGAAATCTGGGGGGCTAAGCGTGCCCGTTTTATGGTGTACATGGGAACGGTGGTTTATGTGGTTTGCACCGCATTATTATTTATTGGGGTAGGGCTGCCTCCAGCGGACGGTTGGCCGCATAACGAGGCCTACGGTGCGTTGTTCAGCGGAGCACCCCGAATTGTTCTGGGTTCATTGTTAGCGACGGTGTCCGCTCAGCTATGGGACGTCTATGTATTCGAATGGGTTAAGAAAAAGACGGGTCCTCGTTACC
>CALGUT010000440.1 GCA_937920335.1 uncultured Opitutales bacterium | reverse complement strand
GTTGTAAAAGTGTTTTGATCCCTTTTTTCCCATCCCAGCATCCTTGTTAGTCCTTCAAGTTGTGGGCCTATGCCGGGTTTACTATGTCCTTCAGGCTTGTCCTATGTATTTCCAACATATTTTGGACTGCTTGTATTATGTCTTGGTATTCTTGATTGTCCAGTGTTTTCCCTGATTGTTGTTCCAGTTCATCTTTTGTTTTGATATGGAGGGTGAGTTGGTTTGGCACAAAGATCTGGGGAGTATGGATGCGGGATACTTTAAGGTTAAGACGGCTCAATGGGGCTTTGCCAGTTCTCCGATCATTCATGATGGAAAAGTAGTAGTGCAGTGTGATGTCCAGGAAGGAGCGTTTCTGGCTGTATTCGACGTGGAAACAGGAGACGAGATTTGGAGAACTCCCCGAAGCGACGTTCCTACCTGGAGCACCCCGGCGATCGCGAAGACGGGGAAGCAGACCCAGGTGTTAGTGAATGGTTGGCGCCACATAGGAGGCTACGATTTTGCTACCGGTGAAGAGATTTGGAAACTGGACGGTGGCGGAGATATCCCGGTACCGACGCCGATACTGGGTGATGGGTTGGCTTACTTCACCAGTGCCCATGGTGTCTTTCGACCGATGCGTGGAATTCGGCTGACGGCGCAGGGAGACATCACGCCATCGACCATTGAAGAAACGAATGAGGGAGTTGCGTGGGTGCATCACCGGAGGGGTAACTACATGCAGACGCCCATTCTGATTGGGGATTATCTATATGGCTGTGACGACCGGGGAGCGCTTACTTGTTTCGATGCGAAGAGTGGCGAAATTATCTTCAGTGAACGTCTCAAAGGAAACGGATTCACTGCATCGCCCGTATCAGACGGGAGAACCCTTTATGTGACCAGCGAGTTCGGAAAAGTATGGGTCCTCAAAGTGGGGGAGGCGTATGAGCAGCTATCAATTAGTGAGCTGGGAGACAATTGTTTGGCCACTCCGGCCATTGTAGATGGAACGCTATACTTTCGCACGCAACACTCGCTTTTGGCGATCAGTCATTAGATAGACTCAGCCGTAAGCGTTCTTTCTTGAGTGATAGAATCAGTTTGCCTGACTGATGATTGACGTGCAGCCTTTTCGCACAGCATGGATAGACAAACTCTCTTTCTCTTATTCAGGCGGCTTGGACCCATTGTTCTCCTTGTTTGCCTTTCCTCTCAACTCACCGCTGCCGATTCGGTTCAGGCTTTTGTCGGTGGTCGATTGATCCCTATCGAAGGGGATCCGATTGATAATGGCGTGCTGATTGTCAGGAACGACAAGATCGAAAGATTAGGGAGTGCTCGTGATGTTGATATTCCAGACGGAGCCGATATTCATGACGTATCAGGCAAGGTCATCATGCCGGGGCTCATTTGCACACATAGTCATATCGGACAGGGGAGTGGGGGAGATCGTTCGGGGCCCATACAGCCCGAAGTTCGCGTCTACGACTCTATCAACGTGCGAGACTCAAGAATCGAAAAAGCGCGGGCAGGTGGGATTACCACCGCGAATATCATGCCGGGGTCGGGCCACTTGTTGAGTGGGCAAACCATCTATCTCAAACTAAGAGACGGCAATAAGGTGGAGGACCTGTTTATCTACACCGAAGATGGTTCCATCGCCGGGGGCATCAAAATGGCGAATGGCACGAACTCACGCAAAGATCCGCCATTTCCGGGAACGCGTGCCAAGTCGGCGGCGTTGGTACGTGAGCAGTATATCAAAGCTCAAACCTACCAGGCCAAGCTAAAGGCGGCTGCGGAGGATCCGGAAGGGAAGCTGAAGGCTCCAGATAGAGATTTAGGAATGGAAGCCCTGGTTGAGGTGTTAGAAGGCAAACGCGTTGTTCACCATCACACCCACCGTCATGATGATATTATCACGGTGCTTCGCTTGAAGGAGGAATTTGGTTTTAAGCTCGTTCTGCAACATGTGAGTGAAGCGTGGAAAGTGGCCGATGAAATCGCTGCGGCAAACGTTCCGTGTTCGATTATTTATCTCGATAGTCCTGGAGGTAAGCTGGAGGCCCGCGACATTGATTGGAAGAACGGTGCTGAGCTGGAGAAGCGAGGTGTCGTCACTGGATTTCACACGGATGATGGAGTGACAGATTCGCGTTGGTTCTTGCGATCGGCTGTCTTTGCCGTGCGGGCTGGCATGTCCGAAGCAGGTGCTCTTTACGGTATGACGATGGCCGGTGCCATCATGCTCGATCTTCAGGATCGAACGGGTTCGCTCACGCCGGGAAAAGATGCGGACTTTATCGTCCTGTCGGGTGATCCACTCAGCGTTTACACACGGATCGAAGAAACCTGGATCGAAGGGACTCAGGTATTCGATT
>CALGUT010000439.1 GCA_937920335.1 uncultured Opitutales bacterium | reverse complement strand
ACATATTCAATGACTCCAGAGCCTTCGATCCGGGACTGCTTTTCGTCGAGTTCTACTTCAATAAAGTAATTCGCCTCCTGCTGCCAATACGCCGGCCCCGGTGCTCCGGTAGCCAGGCGAACCTCGCTAGGTGCCGGTAGTAGCAAATCAATTTGTTCAAATTTACCCGGATTGGTAGCTTCAGCCGCTGTGAGCACAGAGACAAACAAAAGTAAGATAGCAGGAAAAATTGGTTTCATCGAGCAGTGTAAAAGAGTCTACGAATGATTATTTAGGAGATCTGAAAAAGAATTGTCCACCAGAACTGATGCAATTCGACTTGTGGTAAATCGATGCATTGTCCTTTATTCATCCATGCAAGTATCACTAGCTAGTCGAAGAGTATTCCTTCTCGTCATATTCTCTCTAGGGTGGTTAACAGCCCCCATCGGATGGGCACACGATGTTTACCTGAAACCGACCTCATACGAAACTGAGACAGGTCAAGAAACCGAGGTAATAGTATTTGATGGGTCATTTGCGGAGAGCGTTTATGCCATAACAACGGGGAGCGTAAGTGAATTACAAGTAGCTGATGCGGGTGGAACTAGTTCGATTGATACAAGTTCCTGGGATTCAGTTGAGAAAAAATCACCTTTGTGGAAACTTGCCAGAAAACGAAGCGGAACGTTGTCGGGCACGAATTTGAAACTAACGAGTTCTTTTAAATACTCACCGGATAAGCCTGGCTCCCATGTTCTTGGCCTAAGTTTGTATGAATTTCGTGTAGCGATGAATCTAGAGGATTTTGTAACTTATTTAGAGGAAGAGGCAGGCCAGACCTTAGACTTGGAAGCTTTGGGTTTTACCGAGCCTGACGATGTTATCCGCGAACGGTTTACCAAAACAGCTAAGACAATCATCAATGTTGACGGAGAGGTCAGTAGTCATGCGCTTGAGCCAATGGGGCTACTTGTTGAAATCGTTCCGTTGGAGCACCCTGCAACGACTGAAGTTGGCCAATCACTATCATTCAGACTGTTTGAAGAGGGTGAACCCCTAACTGACCATCCTGTTATCATCGGAAGGAAAGGCGACTCGGATCTTCACCTCGTACTTCTAAGTGACGATAAAGGTATCGTGACACTCCCTATAACTGCAACCGATGTATGGTGGCTCAAACTCATACGTATTCAACCCGCTCCCGAAGATGATCCCATGGATTTTTATTCGCGATGGGCCTCACTGACTTTCGAAATTGACTAACAATTAGTCTATCGAAAGAGGACTTCCCAGTATCGGGTTCTCGATGATTCGAGATTGGACCCTTTCACGGTAAGCGTAACCAACCGTCGAATATTTTTATCCGCATATTGATGAATCGGGTTCTGTTCTGAGGAAGTGGTTCCGTCACCAAAGT
>CALGUT010000438.1 GCA_937920335.1 uncultured Opitutales bacterium | reverse complement strand
ATTGCTGCTATTTTTATTTGGTTTCGATTCTGAATTCACAAACACTCCCTAGTATGAAGCTAAAACTCTTTCAGGTAGACGCCTTTACAGACAGCGTCTTTGGCGGGAACCCCGCTGCCGTATGTCCGCTGGTCTCATGGTTACCGGATTATCTAATGCAAGCGATTGCGGCCGAAAACAATTTGGCCGAAACCGTGTTTTTCGTTAAAGAGGATGATTCCTATCACATTCGCTGGTTTACACCCCTGACAGAGGTTAAATTGTGCGGTCATGCCACCCTCGCGAGCGCCCATGTCTTATTTGAGATCTTAAATGAGGACGACTCCACCATTCATTTTACATCACTAAGTGGCTCTCTCTATGTGAAGAAAGAGTCAGGTGGCTTGTTAACCATGGATTTCCCCATCGCGAAAATGACTCCCTGCGCAACGCCCCAGGCACTATGGGAAAGCCTAGGAGCCCATCCTATCGAATGCTATAAGGGAGACGATTACATGGCAGTTCTAGATAGCGAAGAAACGCTCCTAGGCCTGCAACCAGACCTCCGCCAAATGGCCACACTCCCCGTTCGGGGAATCATAGTTACCGCTCGAGGAGCATCGTGCGACTTCGTATCTCGATTCTTCGCACCGCAATCTGGAATCGATGAAGATCCAGCTACAGGATCTGCTCACTGCGCGACTGCACCCTATTGGGCCAAAATACTTAAAAAAAGCACCCTACATGCGATTCAGCGCTCTAAACGTGGGGGGCACCTTTCTTGTCAGGTTACCGAAGACCGGGTTCATATAACCGGAAAAGCCGTATTGTATATGATAGGAACGATTGTAATCGATGAACAGTAACAGCCTTCCTCTGAACTAGGATCCCCTGTTTTACCCGCTTGCGTTTTCCAAGGCTTAATTCTTTTATCCCTGTAACATGTCACATGGAGATCCAGTTTGGGAACAACTTCGAAAGGAAGCAAAAAAAACAGCTGCGAGTGAAAAGCTGTTATCCAGCTTTCTCGAAGAAGTCATATTGAGTCAAACGTCGCTTGAAAGAGCGATAAGCTTTCATTTGGCGCAGAAATTACATTGCCAGAACATCCCTTCGATTACGCTCTTTGACCTGTTCCTCCAAATCGCCAGAGAGGACCCGGTATTTCAAGATGCTATTCGTACGGACCTCACAGCCATTTCAGACCGGGACCCTGCGTCGAACGGAATTCTCGCACCGTTCCTTTTTTTCAAGGGATTCCATTCCTTAACCGCTTACCGATTCGCTCACCATATTTGGACATCCGAACGTAGATGCCTAGCCTTGTTCCTACAGAGCCTCATCTCAGAACAATTTGCTGTAGACATTCATCCTGCCGCAAAAATCGGAAAGGGAATTCTCATTGATCATGCAACTTGTCTGGTGATTGGGGAAACAGCGGTGGTGGGGAATAATGTATCCATCTTGCACGACGTGACACTCGGGGGAACCGGCAAAGAAAAAGGCGATCGGCATCCCAAAGTGGGTGCTGGAGTTCTCATCGGAGCTGGAGCAAAAATCCTTGGTAATGTAAAAATAGGCATCGGAGCCAAGATCGGTGCTGGAAGTGTTGTGCTTCAAGACGTTCCCAATCACTGTTCGGCAGCTGGCGTTCCTGCAAAAATCATTGGAAAGTGTGATGTTGATCAGCCCGCTCTAAGCATGGATCATCAACTCCATGATCCAGTTATCTAAAGACTAGACTAAATTCACCGGATTCACATCGAATACATCGATGATATCTTCGGACATGGGAAACTTATCTCTTAGCTCAAGCAGCGCGGGCATCGTCTTAGATACATTCTTGGTAAAGTACCAGATTTGATACCGATAATAATCTTTGATCTTTTCGATAGGTGCAGGAACCGGACCGCGAATCTCCAGCCAATTGAGATCTGACTTCTCAAGGTGCTTCACCCACTGCTCCGCATAAAACTCAACTTTCTCAGGATTCATGCCTCGGAATAGATGATGGATCAAATTCCGATACGGCGGATACTGATGCTCCTTTCGAGTGAGCAGTTCTTCCTCAAGAAATCCGTCAAAATCTTCACGACGCGCGTACTGAATCGGGCCAGCACTCGGAGTAAAGGACTGTACTAGAACTTCCCCCGATAAGTCTCCACGCCCTGCCCTACCGGCTACCTGCACCAACAACTGGAATGTTCTCTCATGTGCCCGAAAATCGGGTACATGCATTGAAATATCAGCATCAATTAATCCGACCAGGGTAACATTGGGAAAGTCCAATCCCTTAGCAATCATCTGAGTCCCCACCAGAATATCGATCTTCCCTTTGCGGAAATCGCCAAGTATCTTCCGAAAGAGGTTCTTCTTCTGCATCGTATCGGCATCAATCCGGACAATGATAGCATGCGGCAAAACCTGCTTCACTACCTCCTCAACCTTTTGGGTCCCGGTACCCTGCCATTTGATCTTCGATGAGCTGCATTCCGGACAACGATGAGGTGCTTCGTCATCAACTCCACAGAGGTGACAGACCAACTTCGCCGCTTTCCGATGGAAAGTCATTGGTATTGAGCAATGTCTACACATCGATACCCAACCACATTCAGGACAAATCATACTGCGTGAGTAGCCTCGACGATTGATAAATAAGATCGACTGCTCCTTTTTTTCCAATCGATCGCGCAAGGCATTCACAAGCATACGCGACAAAGTAACCGCACCCTTTTGACTGATAAACTCTTGACGCATGTCCACCACATGCACGGTTGGCATCTGTCGATTATCCACCCGCTTGAAGATCCGATCTGAAATGTATTTTTTTGTGGATACATTGTAGAGCGATTCCAGAGACGGTGTTGCTGACCCCAATACACAAACCGCATTGCAAATCTTAGATCGGTAGACCGCTACATCACGTGCATGATAGCGGGGCGTTTCCTCCTGTTTGTAAGCGGGCTCATGCTCTTCATCGACGATGATCAATCCCACATTGTTCAATGGCGCAAACAGGGCTGATCGAGCGCCAACCACCACCTTCGCCTCCCCCGAAGCCAAACTAGTCCACGCGTCCAAGCGTTCTCCACTGCTCAGATGGCTATGCCAGACTACCGTCTTAAAGTCGAATCGATCGAACCGCGCGCGCAGCCTGCCGACAGTCTGCGGGGTCAAAGCGACCTCAGGAACTAAGAAGATAACCGTCTTTCCTTGTCGGATAACCAAATCGATCGTCCTCAGGTAAACTTCTGTCTTACCCGACCCTGTGACACCATGCAGCAAATGTACCTGAAACTTTTTTGCCTGTACACTCTTCTCAATTGAAGCCACACAACGCGCTTGCTCTTCTGTTAACTCGAAAACCT
>CALGUT010000437.1 GCA_937920335.1 uncultured Opitutales bacterium | reverse complement strand
GATGATGTATTAAACAAGCAGCGCGAAGTAATTTACGGGCTGCGCAATGAAGCGCTGCACGACGATAAGCCTAAGGAGATCATTTATGATATGATTAAAGAGGAACTGGACGTTCGTCTTGAGGATGCCTCTCTATTCTCCGATACTCCTGAGGCAGTAGATCACGAAGATCGAAAAGGCCTCCTTCGTTGGATCAATACTCACTTTCCAATCGCTCTTGCGGAAGACGCTGTTGATTGGAAGAATGCTGAGTCAGCGCATGCTGCAATTTTTGCTAAAATCGAAGAAGCCTACGACAAGAAAGAAGGCCTACAACAACCCGATGCGTTTAAGAAGTTGGAGCGCTGGATTGTCATTTCTGCATTGGATCGTCATTGGCAGGATCATCTAACTGAAATGGAAGATCTTCGTCGAAGTGTAGGAATCCGTGCGCTTGGTCAGAAAGATCCACTCAGTGAATATAAAAAAGAGGGATTCTCTTATTTCGAGCAGATGCTTGATAGCGTTCGCACGCAAATAGCGACATCGCTATTCCGCTCGGCGGTGATGTTGGAAAAGAATATTATCGACGCACTACAGGATCGTATGAAACGGGTTCAGGCCAGTCAGCCAACGCTTGGCCCGGCGCAAGCTTCCTCTGCATCGGATGAAGAACAGAAACAGAATCTACCAGCCCAATTGAGACAATCGAGTGCGGGGCAGCCGAGGATGAATCCCGCTGCGCGTATCAAAGCTGAGCCGGTTACGCGTGATATGCCAAAAGTTGGTCGCAATGATCCTTGCCCTTGCGGAAGCGGGAAGAAATACAAGCAATGCCACGGGAAATAGACCTCGTGGAGGTCATGTGCCTGTGGCTAACCGTTTAGATGAGCGAAGAAACCCCGAATAAACGTACCTCTCAAACGGTGTGGGCTTGGGGCGCTTTCATTGTCACTTTTTGTATTCACACGTTTGCGTTTCCTCCGTTTGATGTCGCCGAGCTCGGGTATCTGTTGCCCATTCCAGCGGCATTATGGCTGTTTTATCAGACCCCTTCTCGTAAGCAGTTTCTCTGGGCAGTGGGTGGAGGGTTCTGGCTGTCATGGGTTGTCTTAATGGTTTGGCTGCGCCACGTGACCTGGTTCGGCTGGCTTGCTGTGGCGACTATTCTATCTCTGTTTCCGCTCGTTTGGACGTGGTCGGTATTTTGGTTGCTTCCCAAGTTTAAGGACCGAAATGCGCTGTCTCGGATGGTGGGTATTCTGAGTATTTGTAGTGTGTGGACTATCCTTGAGTTTATCCGTACGTTCTTCTTAAGCGGACTTCCGTGGCTACCTTTGGCGGCGAGTCAATGGCAGCGCCCGTTAATGCTTCAGGTATCCTCTTACACGGGTTTTTATGGGGCATCTTTTCTCCTGATGATGGTGGGACTGGTGATCGCATTTTATGTGCGCCATCTTTTTAAGACCAAGCAGAAGGGCTGGCTAAGGCTCTGTCCCGAATTTCTTATCGGTGTGGTCGTGTGGATGTTCGCGACGTTTGGGCTTTTTCAGATAAAGTTCGAACATGTAGAGCGACAATCATTTTTTCGGGCAGCATTAATTCAACCTTACGTCCCGCAAAATGAAAAATGGGACAGTAGTAAGGCCCGAGACATTATGGCTGAGATCGAACGGCAAGTGGTGTTTCAAAAAGCGATTGGTGCGGATATCGCGATCTTTCCGGAAGCAGTATTGCCGTATCCGCTTATTGGCGACGAGGGAATGAAGATCTGGGCCGAAAATCTAAGTCGTGATTTTGGTGGACCTTTATTGATGGGTGCGTTGGCTGCTGAGGGCGAAACGTTCAGTGACGATCCTTGGTATAACGGGCTGATGGCCATTTACCCGGAAGAAGGTCTTTCGATGACTTATTATCGCAAGAGACAGCGAGTGCCGTTTGGTGAGTATATTCCATTTAGAAATCTCTTATTTTTTCTGGAGAAATTTGTTCCTATCGGTTCGGATATCTCGCCCGGTGAATCACCTGGTCCTTTGCGGCTTCAGCTCAATGAAGATGAGGGTGCGATTCCGGTAGGTCCGTTGATATGCTACGAAGACATCTTTCCTGGATTGGCGGTCGACTCGGTGAAAGCGGGGGCTCGGGTGTTAATGGTGGTGACCAACGATGCATGGTACGGCGAAGAGGGAGCAGCCTACCAACACGCTGCTCATTCGGTGTTGCGGGCAGTGGAGACGTTTCGCCCCGTCGTGCGTGTAGGCAATGGTGGATGGAGTGGTTGGATTGACGAATATGGAAATATTAGGGACGTATTGGAGACGGCCGAAGGATCGGTATATTTTCGTGGTAGCGAAGTGGTCGACGTAACTTATGATCCGAGAAGCTTTCAAAAGCTCACCTTTTTTGTGCAATACGGGAATTGGTTTATCGGAGTGTGCGTGCTGATACTATTTCTGTTTTGGTTCCTAATCATTCGGAAAACGGGTGCTATGACTGAGGAAGAAGAGTGGGCAGAAGTTGAGAAGATTAAGCTCAACGTTCCCGACCGATAACTCTCTAGATTTAAATGAAAACAGATGCTCAGTATTGAACATCCGTCTCCTTTGAAAAATGATCCGTTTGATAGTTGCGATTAACCTACTCCTTAAATTGAGCGACCAGATCAGTGACGGTTGCTTTTGCATCGCCGTAAAGCATGCGGGTATTTTCGCGGAAGAAGAGTTGATTCACCAGTCCGGAGAATCCGGCACCCTGGCCGCGTTTGAGTGCGAAGACGGTTTTGGCTTCAAATACCTTGATGATCGGCATGCCGTAAATCGGACTACTGGGATCTTCCCCAGCGGCCGGGTTTACTACATCGTTGGCTCCGATGACGATAGCTACATCAACGGTGCTCATGATTGGATTCACATCATCCATTTCAGACAATTGTTCGTAGGGGACGTCGGCCTCGGCTAAAAGTACGTTCATATGTCCGGGCATTCGACCGGCAACCGGGTGGATGGCGTAGCGAACCTCAGCACCATTTTCTTCTAAGATTTCCCCGAGCTCTTTGACCGCATGTTGCGCTTGAGCAACGGCCATGCCGTATCCGGGTACGAATACGACACTACTGGCTGCTTCCAGGACGTAGTAGGCATCCTCTCCGCTGATGGCTTTCATCTCACCCTCTTGCTTGCCGCCCGTGCTTTGCGCCGTCGCGCCAAATCCACTGAATAGGACATTCGCCAATGTTCGGTTCATGGCTTTACACATGATGATAGTCAGGATGAGTCCACTGGCACCCACCAAACATCCCGCTACGATAAGCACGTTGTTCTGGATCACGAACCCGGCCGCGCAAGCAGCAAGGCCCGAACAGCTATTTAAAAGGGAAATCACCACTGGCATATCGCCGCCGCCAATCGGCATGACTCCAAAGATTCCGAGAATCAGTGACAATACTACAAATGCGATAAACAGGGCAAATGCGTAGTCACCGTTGGGAGCTGCTGCATAGAGTATGCCTGCGACCAGGATGCCGAGCGTGATAATCAAGTTGAATGCTTTCTGTCCGCCAAAGACCTTGGCTTGTCCGCTAATTTTTCCTGAGAGCTTACCCCAAGCATAAACACTCCCAGTAAAGGTAATACCACCGATAAATACCGCGAGGAAAATGGCTGAGGCCGTAAAGTTGTCCAATGAGGCGAACGATAGGGCACCTAAGGCCTCGGCCTTGGAATCTACGACTTTCTGGAATTCGGCCCAGCCGACGAAGAGACTCGCAAGTCCGCCGAATCCGTTAAATAGGGCGACCAGTTCCGGCATGGAGGTCATTTCCACTTTCTTGGCGGCTACGATGCCGATGACTGAACCAATACCGATTCCGGTAACGATCCAGATCCAGCTATCAAATACCTCCCTGTCGATAAGGGTCACGACTACGGCAATGAGCATACCGATAGCTGAAACCCTATTTCCCTTTCGAGCGGTCGCGGCAGAGCCAAGCATCTTGATCCCGTAGATAAAGAAGATCGCGGAGACGATGTAGAAAAAATTGATCAGGATCGAAGTATCCATAATTATTTTCCCCCTTTCTTTTTAAACATTCCCAGCATCCGGTCTGTGACCAGGTAACCGCCGACTACATTGATCGTTGCCATTATGAGTGCGGCGAAACCAAGGATCATGGCTAAGGTGCCGTCCGGGTTTTGCATGGTCGCGAGCAAGGCTCCTACGATGGTAATACCCGATATGGCATTGGACCCGGACATGAGAGGCGTATGTAGCTGCGATGGAACCTTGGCGATGAGCTCCGTGCCGAGAAACGCCGCCAAGGTGAAAATAAATAGTAGTAATATAATATCCATGTTTCCGTGGGTTAGGCGTCGGCCAGTTGTTCTAAAAAGGTGGGGTGAATAACGGAGCCATTGTGAGTCAGGAGGCAGCCCTTCATGATTTCGTCCTCCAGGTCGAGTTTTAGGGTATTGCTTTCCTTGTCCCAGAAATGTTCAAGCAGGCTCGCGATGTTGGCTGCATAGACTTGTGAGGCATGGAAAGGCACGTGACTCTCGAGGGCTCCTTCACCGACGATGATCACTCCGTTGTCGGTGATTACTTCTTGATCTAAAATGGTGCCTTCGACATTCCCACCGCCTGCGGCTGCCAGATCAACGATTACCGATCCGGGTTTCATACCTGAGATCATATCTTTGGTAAGAAGGGTGGGGGCTTTTCTTCCGAATAACTTAGCCGTAGTGATAACGATGTCCGACTGGGCGCAAACCTTCGCCATACCTTGCCGTTGCAGCTCGATCTGCTCCGGAGTGAGCGCTTTCGCATACCCCTGGTCGGTTTGTCCAGTTTCACCAAGGTCGATTTTGACGAACTTGGCTCCAAGTGACTTCACCTGTTCTTCAACGACGGGGCGGGTATCGAACGCTTCAACCCGTGCGCCAAGCCTCTTTGCGGTTGCGATCGCTTGGAGGCCCGCGACTCCAACGCCGATTACGAACACACGACTCGGTGAAATGGTGCCCGCAGGAGTCATCATCATGGGAAGGACCTTATTCAACCGTTCAGCGGCTTTGATGACTGCGTAGTAACCAGCAATATTCATCTGCGAGCTGAGCACGTCCATCTTCTGAGCGAGGGTGGTCCGTGGAACCATCTCCATTGAAATCGCGTTGACCTTGGCCGCAGCGAATGCCTTGAGTAGGTCGAGGTTGAAGAAGGGATCGAGGTAACCGACGAACAGGCTTCCCGGTTTTAGGCGTGCGATAAACTCGGGAGTAGGGAGATCGAGCCCGAGAACGAGATCGGCCTCGTTCACGGATGAATCGTCGATCGAGAGTGTGACGCCTTTATTTACATAGTGTTTATCGGGGTAACCGCTTTTGTCGCCCAGGCCTGTTTCAGCGCCTACTTTAAAACCCAATTGAATGAGTTTCTCAGCGGAGTCAGGGGTTAGGGCGGTACGATTCTCCCCGGGTATTTTTGATTTAGGTATAAAACCTTCCATAACAGTGGGAATAGGTGAGTGGAGTACTTGGGGTGTGTAGTCCCACCAACTTAGCTGCTTTTGATTCTGTGAAAAGGAGAAATATTTAGGAAACTGTAAAATACCTAGATTTAGGGCTCCGAATTCCAATTAATTTTCTGGATACGGGAACCCTAACCATTTTCACTGGAACTAACGTTTAAACAACAAATTGGATTAAACAATGCATACGAATCAAACCCACCCGAACCCCGAAGCAACGCGATTAAAGGACAAACGCCGCAAGAGTGGTTTTACCTTAATGGAAATCCTATTGGTCATGGCGTTGCTGGGTGGCCTGGTTGTCTTGGGTCTGGTGAATGTTGATAAAATTCTTGGATCTGG
>CALGUT010000436.1 GCA_937920335.1 uncultured Opitutales bacterium | reverse complement strand
TCGCTCCTGCAGGAATACGTCGAAAGGCTGACCAGAAACGATCTCCACGATCCTGCCGACTGTGTTTGTGCCCGCCGTGCTATATTTCCAACGACTACCCGGCTCAAATTCCAACGGTTGTTGAG
This sequence comes from uncultured Opitutales bacterium, assembly GCA_937920335.1. GTDB lineage: Bacteria > Verrucomicrobiota > Verrucomicrobiia > Opitutales > UBA2995 > UBA2995. The sequence goes on along the minus strand of CALGUT010000436.1, from coordinate 5,713 downwards.
AAACCAGTGCTGTAAGCTCAGCCAAAGATGTATGCCCACGGGGTTCATCCACATTCGGAACGCCCGCCGTATGGGTCAAAATATCGAAAATCGTTATCTTTCTCGAAGGCCGCTTGAGGACCAAGGTATCCTCAGATTCTTCATCTACCATCCACATATCTTTAAATTCCGGCAGGTGGGTTTCCACCAAATCATGGACGTTCACTTTGCCTTCTTCAACCAGCATCATCAACGCAACGCCCGCCATGGGTTTAGTCATCGAAGCAATCCAGAAGAGATCATTCTTATCCATCTCCCTACCCGTTTTCAGATCCGATAGCCCCATCGCTTCAAAGTTCATAATCTCACCGTCCTTCACAACAAGCGTCACAGCTCCGGAGATCTCTCCTTCATCTATAAACGGCTGCATCGCAGATCGAACCGCTTCGGATACTTCGCTCGCAGAAACGAAAGCTGCGCCAACACACGCAAATAAGGCTGTGACTAGAGGTAATTTGATACGAATCATATTCATCATAAACTGTGTTGTCCTATTCTCCCGAATACGTCTTCCAACGTTCTTCGATTCGATTCACATCTGGTTTCCCATCATCCACGAGTATGCGATACCGCATCTCAGATGACACTCCCGGCTTAAGGGACCAGGCGAATTCTTGAATGGAGACATAGTTAAAAAAGATCGCTCCGTTATTCGAAGTCTCTGGCCAGATTCGCATACGTTGGGGGGCATCATGATTGCTGGGATGCCCCAAAATAGTAATTGTCGCATCGCCGTATTCGGTGGGCCCATACATTGCACACCAACGTGCACGCGTTTCGTGCCCATTGTTTCGATCTTTTCCTTCGCTGGTGAGATAGTTGCTATTCGTCTTATCCCAGCTCGCAGGTGCGCGATACGCGAGAGGACCGCCATAGCGGTATACGGGCAGCTCCAGCGGATGGTCCGATACATTCGTCTGCACCGTGGTATGATCGATGAGGTAAGATTCTCCCTCAACCCTGACCACGATGGAAAAGTCCTCCGCCAGGATGATTTCCTCAGGACGCCCATCATTAGCCAGGGCTACATGATTTTGTCGTACGGTAAACCCTACTTGATTGGCCTTTTCAACAAGCTTCAAGGTCTTCGTGTATCGTATAGTCGCTGTCTCTTCCTTCAGATTCCAAAAATCCAGATTTCGCCCGTCATGGTAGGCTTCCACCCATGCATGCCACAACCCCATATGGTGAATATGATCAGCGGGATGAATTCCGGTCACCGTTCCACCAGATGGAGCCTTTATCGGGTGGATAAAACCACTACGCTCAAAGTATTTTGGCTGACCCTCAGGTGGAGGCATGACCGCCTTGTGATACTTAAGGACTGATTGATTTCCACTAAATATTTCTATGTGCGTATCCGTTTCTCGTATACTAAGGCTTTCAGACCCGGCTGACAAACAGGTCGAGGCACTCAATAGCAAGACAAGGGGTCTAATCATAAGCCCCGTTATAACCGATGGAGCGAGCGGATGTAAATGACTAACGATTCAACATCCTCGTCTGATAGAACTCCTTTGTAAGGAGGCATTCCTGCTTCAGCCCCATCGAAGCCTGCAACCAATTTTGCATTCGGCTCCAAAATGGACTCACGGAGGTATTCCTCCATCGCTTTAACTTTAGTTCCATCCATTAAGACACGACTACTACGATAAAGTCCTTTCCAGGTGGGGCCGCTTTTACCTTCCGTCGTACCGTCAATCGAGTGGCATCCAACACACCCATAAAGGGTAGCGACTTCCTGTCCGCGAATTTCTGAAACAATCGTATTTCTCGCAGACACGTCTCGAGGCGCCGGTGCCGAGGCAAACAATTCGGGGAAATCAATCGCTTTAAATCCCAAGTCACGAAGCTTGCTTCGAGGCAGTTCGTAGACGGAGAAATAGACAGAAAACCAATCTCCAAAGAGCCTATGCTGAAGCTCTAACTGCATCGTAGGAGACATGTCATCGACTGCCACAAACACCGATTTTTGATCTTCCGACAGGAATACAGTATGGACTAAATGAGTATCTGCCCCAGGTGTTCCGTCCGCCTTAAACTGCCCTGACCCATAGGCCTCACGACGCTCGTATTCCCAGGAGGCCAACTGATAGTTGGCAGGATCTATCGCAGTTTTAGGATCCAATTTCTCCGAGAACCTAAGCAACAGACCCTCTTTAAACACCTCTGCATTCGTAGGGTGTGTGTCCATATCGTCGATGACCCTCAAACGGCAAATACCTTCCAGCCGCGATGCAAACGAATCCCATATCTGGAACCCGACCATGTAGAGCATTCCATCCGTCGGATTTATTGCGCCTTTCAGGAGTGGAACCTCGAAATCAAGCCCCAGAGGAACCCCGGCTGTTTGAACAATTTCTCCTGCCTCGGGTATGAATATCTTAACCAGACTCGGCTTTTTATACTCAATATAGATGATAGAATCATGAAGTGCGCCAAGCCTTGGATCACTGCCCCAAACAGGATCAATACCCGATTGAGCAATACGATGAGGCAACCACAGAGCCGGCGGCTGCACATCCGTTTCTTCGAATGGACCTCCGGGTTGGTAGCCCAGGAAGCTGCCCTGCCTGACGATATGAAATGGGGTTGTCGGAACCCAATTCCCTTGTTGATCGCTCGCAACAATCAAATCCTTTTCCGGAATCGAATCCAGAAAGCCATTTCGCAGCCCATAGGCCCAGTAATCGACCTGCTTGCCATCCGCTGAGATGTGCAGGACCCGACCACTGTGGGGTGAGTCCGCTGTAATTTGCTGCCCGCCCTTGTTAATGATCCAGCTTCCGTCATTCCGAAGAACAAGGCTCATAGGGAAATCCCGCGTATCCGCACTCTGGGTAAACCGATTACAAAACAGTTTATAAAAATCAGTCTCACCATCCCCATCGTTGTCGATCAACTGGGTAATTCCCATACGACTGAAAACGTAGATCACACCGTCCTTCAGCTTGATACAATTGGGTTCATGAAAACCGGCCGCGATCTTCCGCCAGGTTACCCGGCTATCGTCCTCGCCCATTCCAGAGATTCGATAGACGTCGCCGTCATAGGTAACGATCAAGGCATCGCCATTTGGATAGAATTCGATATCATAGGGCCGGATGCGCCGTTCCCAGGGATTCGGATAGGGGAGTCGCAAATGATCGACCGCATACGATCCTTGCTCCGCTCCAAGTTCAATCTCAGTCACAGCCGGCTCTGACCACCGGGCTGACTGCTTGACCTTTCCAAAATCGAAAGGCGGTGCCCAAGGATAACCTTCCGTGCCATTCCCTGTGGGATAAGTAAGTACTAATATCTCGGAAGTCGAATCTGGACCGGATGTGTGAGTAAGCTGTGGGCCCGATTTTTCAGCGCCCGTATCAGTAACCACGAGGCTTGACTGAAATCCAACATCTTCGAGAAGAATTGATCGAACTACCACCGGCTCATCATTCACCAGCTCAATGCGAAAGTTCTCACGCACGCTTCCACCAAACAACGAGTAATGAAGCACCGCCGTATCCCCCGCATCCTCAGCTCCGATCCACTCCCCGTATTCAGGGGGCAAAGGACCTCGTCCCAGCTCAGACGGATCGACCCACTTTGACCGTGGATCCTCGAACGACTCTTCTCCTTTTTTAAACCAGCCTGGATAAAGACCTGTCGAAGCGATGATTTCACCTCTTGGTTTAGGTAGCTTTTTCTGTCCTCCTCCCATCTTTTTCAGGGGAACGGGATAGGATAGCATCGCCAACCCATCCGGTGTTACAAAATCTCCCTTCCAGATTCCTGCTACCCGCAGCAACTCGGTATCGAAACATACAAATATGTTATAATCCAACGGGATCACCAATGCGCGTGGTATCAAATTGTCGTTGGATCCAGCGGGCGCGATTCCTCGCAAATCAATCGTCGCTTCCAGAAAGGGAAATTCCTTGTCGACGAACTCGGTGTACAACGGACTGTCGTCACGGAGATGGTAAGTCTCTCCACACAGTACAACCGGTAGCAGAATAATCAGCAGCAGGTAGCGCATCAGAACTCTATCTACGCCTCAGCACTCTTCTGCCACAAATCGCGTATCACTTTAAGATCTTTTTCAAGTGCTTTGTATACCTGCTTTTTAGAAATCGTGATTTCTCGCTTTCCATGATTGGCCCCGCCCAAATCGTACTCTGCATGCATAGATACAACCGGATGAATATCGAGTTCACGCAGCAGCTTAAAGTAGCCGATGAAGTCTACCATTCCTTCGCCCATCGGTGTATTGAGAACTGAATACTTCCCGGTTTTCGGATTCTTGGCCCAGATAAAGTCTTTGAGCACGATGGTTGACAGGTAGTGCTTCAACCATTCAACGCCCATCGGCCAGGCACGTCCTCCTTCAACCGTTGCGTGGCGGATATCAAATTGACAACCGGACCAACGAGAATCCAAACCTTCGAGAAGATAAACGATATCCGGAATGTAAGATCCGACATGTTTTCCCGAGTGATTCTGGTAGGCTCCGTGAAGGCCAAGGTCCTGATTGAGATCAGCCAGCGCTTCCATATCCTTCCGGTGTCCATCCAAATTTTCCTTCCACGATTTATCATCGTCGAAGTCATAGTAGGCCATCCGGTAAAACTTGATTCCCTGTTCAGCAGCCGTATTCAGGACACGAACATTAACAGGATCTGAGGCATTGTTAACGCCGGAGGTCATCATGACCGACAGGAGGCCCTTGTCCGCAATCGCCTCAATCGCTTTGGGGAGGTCGCGTTCCACGTTTTCGGGTTCTACATGCCCCCCTGGGCGGACCGATAGGTCAACACCATCAAAACCCAGTTCGTTAACCACCGTAGCCATCTTATCGTAATCCAGGAACTGGAGGTGTTTTGAAAAGATGTGAACAGACAACGGGCGTGTCCAAGTAGGCCGCTTATTAGCCGCTGGTAACTTCTTCGTTCCAAAGCTCAATGATGAAAGAGCCGCGAGTTTAGCAAAATTTCTTCTATTCATAGGGTAAATTTAAGGAACTATAGGGCGGTTATAGGTTCCCTGTAAACGCTGTAAAATCAGTAATGAAACCCGAATAAAAGCCCCCGTAAACATAAGACTTCCTGCCAGAGGTAGCTAGCCGTCTGATTGCTTCACTATTCCAAATGCCAGTCTCGGCCGTCTCTCATGATACTTTGATTGATCGCGAGCAGATCCGCTTTCATCCGGGAAAGTAATTCTGGATGTTCCGCCGCGATATCGGTCGTTTGAGCGGGATCCAGTGTAAGATTGAATAGCTGAAAGTTCTTATAGCCGCCTTGTTTAATCACCGGGATCCATTCTTCATTAAACATATTCTCCAGGGTAAGATCGTAATCTCGCTCAGCGACCATGGAGTAATCTCCATCTCGCATCGCGATGATCGGCTTGGATCGCTGTAAGTGCCATATAAGAGGTTGGTGGCGAGAAAACGAGCCGGTCTGCGTTAGCAATGGAGAGATATCCGATCCATCGAGGTGCACTTTTGGAGGTTCAATATCGAGCAAGCCACAAACAGTCGGAACGACATCCACCAAACCTGATGGCGTTGTCTCTACTCGCCCCTCAGATATCTGACCGGGCCATGAATAGATTCCCGGGACTCGAATACCACCTTCCCAGTTCACGCCCTTACGGCCGCGTAACCCTCCGGTTCGATCATCCCGGTAAC
>CALGUT010000435.1 GCA_937920335.1 uncultured Opitutales bacterium | reverse complement strand
TAAGTAATGAACGATAAGGTTATCCATCGTGGGCTCTTCGACGCAGTGGCTTGCCGGGGTCGACGTGCTGTGTTTAACGCTATTTAGTCGGCTTTAACGTTACCGTTTCACTCAGAAATGTCGGAGCTTGTGGCCTACGGTTTGTCTCGTAGCAACGAGTCGAAATTCTATTTATTTTGAGCCCGTATCCGAAGGAATAAGGGTTCATTACCTGGCCGTTGAATGACGACCTTTACGGAAACCCTGCCATTGGATTTGTGCTCAATGACTTGAGCTGAATATTCGCCTACTGCCAGGGTTTCCCAATTAGTAAGATCTGTGCTTACTTCGTGAAAGTAGTCTAAGTCGGTTTTTTCTGATGCTCTCTCGTAAACGATGATCAGGTTATCCTGTGAAGCAGAATTTCGGGTTGTATAGATAACAGTTTTGTCCGCCGTTTTGGGTAAAGTTCCAATCGCGTACTCAAGGAAATTGGACAGCCCGTCTTTATCGGGATCAGCGGAGTCACCGGTGATGAATGAGTCCTCGATTTCGTCTTCAGCAAAGTTATCAATTAGCCAACGGCTTTGATCACTGGGTTCGACTACGTATAACTCTTGTCTACTTGGTATTGAGTGCAGCGTTTGAGAGATTCCGGATGGCCAATTGATTTCCAATGAGTAGATGTCTTCGTCGCTACTTCCGAGGCCGAAGTGGGTAGTCGCTTCGTTTTGACCCAAAAAATTACTCCCTCCAATCACTTGCTGGTAGAGTGGGGCATCGGTTTCCGTTCGCTTAAGGTGCATCGCAGCTCCCAGGCCCAGAGGGTTCGATTCGATGCCGATCAGGTTCACTCTTAGCCAGGCGTTGTCGTTGACGGTATCATTCCTATAAAGCGTAGGTGTCGTCTGTGTATTCGCTATAAACACGTCTTGGTCACCGTCGTTATCGTAGTCAAAAACGACCAGCCCTTTGCCGGGTTTGAAATCCGTGATGCCCATTGCGTCGCTAACGTCTGTAAACTGGCCGTTGTTATTTTCCCACAGAAAGGTTCTATCTACGGTAGCGTTGATATTGTATTCTCCGTAAAGGTCTTCGTGCCCGTTGGTCATGATGAGATCGAGGTCAGAGTCGTTATCGAAATCAATAAAACTGGTTCCCCATCCCCAACCGGCATCACCTAGGCCTCTTTCTGCCGTTACTTCTTGAAACGTTCTGTCGCCATTATTTAAATAGAGGCGATTATCACGCAGGGACGAGACAAACCAATCGAGATCCCCATCGTTATCGAAGTCACCGAACGTGGACCCCATGGCATTCTCCGCTTCGTTTACACCGGCGACCTCCGTCCCTTCAGTAAAGGCGATTGGTCCCTCAACGATGGAGGCACCGTTATTCCAGAACAGCTGAGACGTCTTGAAATCAGCGGCTACGGCCAGATCTTGCCAGCCATCGTTGTCAAGGTCGACGAAACTCGACGAAAATCCCAGACGATTGAAGAGTTGAGTCGCTGGGTTTTCTTCCTGTCCTTGGAGTGCGACGCCCGCTTCTCCATTCGAGTTGCGAAAGAATGCGGGTGCAAGAGGTCCCAGGTTTTTTAGGAGGACATTGTGTTGCTCGTAAGTAGGTGAATCGGAGAGGATTTGCCAATCGGTGGTGTGAAGGTCGATCCATCCATTATTATCATAATCTCCCATGGAAACACTGAATCCGTGATGAACGCCTTCCCCAGTATTGATATTGGAGATTTCAATGGGCAAGGCAGCACCTCTGACTAACGCGCGTTCATTGAAGGACCCGTCACCATTATTAATAAAGAGATAATGGCGGGTGGAATAGAATGCGGTCATATAGAGATCCAAGTCTCCGTCGCGATCTAGATCTGCCCAGGTAACACCGTTGAAATTTTCAGGACCCCCCTGGTAATTAAGCTCATTCTCTAATCCGCTTCCCTCAGTGACGTCCTCAAATTTTACGATTCCTTCTTCATCAGGCCCCAAGTTTCTAAATAGAATGGGAGGGGCAAACATACGAGTCACGATGAGATCCACCCAGCCATCTTGATTGTAGTCGGCCGCAGCAGCACCTCCCGTTTGAAGGTGATTAATAAGTGGTGGTTTTGGATTGAATTGTTCTGCTTGAATATACGTCAATCCAGATTCCTCAGACACTTCTGAGAATCCCTCTCCGTATCCGGCGATACCTTGTACAAATACGAGTGCTCCTAGAATCAGAGTAGGCGTCTTGATAGGGGTGAGATGACGATACTTCATTAGAGCGTTTTCTCCCGTACGCGAACTCGTATGAATGGCGCGGAATCGATAGCATGTGAAAGCGTTACTGCCACCAGCTCTCCGCCGTTCGGTTTGATGCCGATCGGTTTGGTAACGACTTCTTCAGCCGAAATGATTTCCCATTTGATCAGGTCGTTACTCGTTTCATAAAGGAATTCGATGTCCAGACGGTTTGGATTTCTTACGAAAACGAATTCTGTTTCCGCCACATCGCGTTCGATGGAGACGATCGGCTTTGTCGTAGTGACTGCTTGGGGATCCGAAGCGAATGCATATTCGAAAAAGTTCGATAAGCCGTCGTCGTCCGGGTCGGCTTCGTTACCGCTGATGTTTGGGTCTTCACGGTCGTTTTGATCAAAGTTTACTTCCAGCCACTGAGCCTGGTCTGACGGTTCGAATAGGATAAGTTCCTGATTCGTTTTAACGGATTGAAGCAGTTGGTTCGTTCCTGAGGGCCATCGGATTTCCACGGAGTGCACGTCTGATACTCCAGGTCCAAGACCGTAGTGGAGTATCATTTCGTTCTGACCGAGAAAGTTGCTTCCTCCGATTAGCTCCTGGAACTGAGCAGTGCTAGTTTCAGTTCGCTTTACGTAGACCTTAGCTTGTAAGCCGTGTGGGTTTGATTGCCTCCCTACCAGGCTGAATTGAAGCCAGTTGTTGTTATTGACAGTGGTGTTCTCGTAGAAGTCGGGGGTTGCTTGACTGTTGGTAATAAACAAATCCAGGTCACCGTCATTGTCGTAGTCAAAGGTTATAAGACCTTTTCCGTAATCGTTGTCGGTTATACCCAATTCGGCGGCTGCGCTCCTGAACGATCCACCTTCGTTGATATAGAAATAGGTAGGATCGATATCGGGTTTGTTTCCGGAGTAGTCGTTGTAGCCGTTGGTGACCGCTAGATCCCAATCGCCGTCATTATCGTAGTCGATCCACGAAGCGGCCCATCCCCATCCAGTATCGTCTATACCAAGTTCTCGGGCGACATCCACGAACTGTCGATTACCTTGGTTCTGATAGAGGCGGTTGTCGTAGCGAGATGTGACATACCAATCCAGATCACCATCTCCGTCGTAGTCTGCGATTGTAGAACCCATTGCGTTATTGGCTAGGCCTAGCCCGGCGGATTCGGTGATTTCGGTGAATGTCGTATCGCCATTATTCCAAAACATCTCGCTGGATACGAAATCCCCAGTTACTGCCAGGTCGGGCCAGCCATCGTTGTCCATATCAGCAAAGCTCGATGCAAATGCGAATCCATGAGGAACTAACTGAACGTCTCCGCGATTGATTTCCGCTCCGGCTCTTAATGTGTCGTTTCTAAAGAATGCAGCGGCTACTGGCCCTAGGTTGGTTAGCAGCACATTGTGGAGTTCACTGCGTTCGTCCGTGGTGTCGATAAACCACTCGGTCGCGTGAACATCGACCCAGCCGTCCTTGTCGTAGTCACCCACCGCAACGCTACTTCCTTGTTTGTCAGTCAACGGGTCAATCTGACCAGCTCCACGACTGTTGGGGGCTACCTTGAACGTCCCGCCATCGTTCATGTAGAGATAGTTACGATCGGTATACATGGTGACGATATACAGGTCCAGATAACCGTTTCTATCGAAGTCTGCCCACGCAGCACCGTTGCTATCGAAGACATCCGTTAGACCCACCTTTTCTGAAACATCCTCAAAGCGGACTCTGCCTTCCTGGTCGGGACCCAAATTGCGAAATAAGATATCGCTCGCACCAACTCGGGTTACAAACAAGTCAACCCAGCCGTCGTTATCGTAATCTCCAGCGGCTACCCCCCCTGACTGGTAGTGATAAAGATCACGCGAGTCTTCGGGGGGAGGCGGCACAAAGTCTGGATCCATTTGTATATAAGAAACACCGGCTTGATCGGTGACATTTTTAAATACCTGAGCGTCTACCAATTGTTGGAGCAGCAAGCTACTTGCAAGTATAAGAACCCCGAGAGTAAGAAAGCGTTTTATATTCATTCGCTTCATTCCGCGGCTCCTTGAATGCTAGCACGAATTCGAACAAACTGGCTACCAGCTTCGAGATGGCTGATCGTAACCTGAACGGTCTCGGTCCCATCGATGCTTGTTCGAACGAGTTGCAACGTGACATTTTCGTTCGGCGTGTCCGTCCAACGCGTTAGATCACCAGAGACCTCGTAGTGGTATCTAAGGTCGGTCGCATTACTCGTTCGTTCGTAGTTGAAAGAAAGGGTACCGTTTTCCGGTGAGCGTGATTGGAGCGCTACCACTCCTGGATCATTGTCTGTAGTAAGCGGGTTTCTTGCAAAGGCGTATTCGAAGAGATTATTTAAACCGTCCTTATCGGGATCGGCTTCAGTGCCCACGATTTCATTGTCCTCCAGCTGGATTTTGGAGAAGTGCTTGTTTAGCCAGAAATCGATGTCCGCTGGCTCTGTGATATACAGTTTCCGATTTGTCGGGAGGTCCTGATAACGCTGAGTTATGCCGCTGGGCCATTGGATCTCGAGAGAATGAATGCGAGTAGTCAAGGGTCCTAAACCGAAGTGATGCGTGCTTTCGTTCTGCCCAAGGAAATTGTTTCCTCCAATCGTTTCCTGGTAGATAGCTTCGCTGTCTGCCTGAGCCTTTAGGTATAACTTGGCTCCGTAACCAGCGGGCGTGGATACGCGCCCTTGCAGCTTGACTCGTAGCCACTGGTTTGCGTTTACGCTGTTGTTCCGGTATAGGAACGGGCGTCGCTCATTGTTCACTACAAACACGTCGAGGTCCCCATCATTATCAAAGTCAAATGTGAGTAGGCCTTTCCCTGCCTCGTCATCTGCTACCCCGAGTTCTGCAGCTGCATTAGTGAATAAACCATTGTCATTGCGGAAGAGGTAGGTGAAGTCGATTTCGGAGCTGATCTGATAGAACCCATCGTGACTTTCCAGTCCATTGGTGATCATCAGGTCCTGGTCGCCGTCATTGTCATAGTCGATCCAGGAGGTTCCCCAAGACCAATCAGTCTTGTCGATTCCAAGCTCTACAGCTTTGGATGTGAATGTCCTGTCTCCATTATTCCGGTACAGTGCGTTGTCGGATTGTGAAGCGACAAACCAGTCCAGTAATCCATCGCCGTCGTAGTCTGCGATCGTTGAGCCCATGCCCGCCCACTCCAGTTGTATGCCGGCTGTTGCGGTTCCATCTGTGAATGTGCCGTCGCCATCGTTCCAGAATATTTGGCTCGATTTATAGTCTGAAACAACAACCAGGTCCTGCCAGCCGTCGTTATCCATGTCAGCAAAGTTGGAGGTAAATCCGTAGGCGATGAACTCGCCGCCGCCTTCGTCGCGACCGGTGAGCGTGGCGCCTCGGCTGGCGGTTTCATTTCTAAAAAACCCAGGGGCATTTGCACCTAAATTCCTGAGAAGCACATTGTGATGTACACTTTCGGGTTGTGTCTGATCGATAAGCCATTCGGTGGTGTGAATGTCTGTCCAACCGTCTTTATCAAAATCTCCCGCCGACAGACTGAATCCGTGGTGATCTCGAGGACTGGTCAAGGCAGCACCTCTTACTCTTGCTTGTTCTTTAAAGCTGCCATCGCCTTGGTTCACGTAGAGCAGGTAGCTCTGCTCATAGATGGTCGATACATAGATATCGAGATCTCCGTCCTTATCGATATCGACCCAGATCGCCCCATTTGTATTGGTGGCCTTGGTAAAACCAGCAGCTTCGGACACATCTTCGAATTGAATCACGCCATTCTTTTCAATTCCCGTGTTTCGGTAGAGAATGTCCGGATCGGCCATTCGCGTAACAAATAAGTCTACCCAACCGTCATAATCGAAGTCAGCGGCGGCCGCACCTCCGGATAACAGGTGGTATGGGAAATCGACAACCGGTCTGAAGTCTTCTCGGGTTTGAATGTAGCTGATTCCGGCTGCTTCAGAGACTTCCTCAAACACCTGTGCGGCTACATCTCCATAGTGGAAAAGATAGAGTATAAGTCCGGCAACGAGACTTACAGGATTTGACGTGGATTTCATTGGGTGTGGGTCTCTGATAATCCTGAATAGGAATAACTTACTACTTACGCTACGGGGGTTTAATTACGAAGCGACAGGGGGTAAAGATGGCGGTTCTGATCACGCCGTTTCAAGCGGATTCCGTTGATTTGAGCCAAGTATCCGTGGGATCTCAGAATACGGTGATGATTTCTCAATGAATCAGTAATTTGAATGATTTTTGAACACTTGTAACTAATAGTAGTGGTCGGACCTTATCTTCCCTCAGTGG